>JAATFO010000156.1 GCA_015655145.1 Enterobacterales bacterium
ATCTAAGGATACTAGGTTGGGAATTTCTGAGCTACTTGACACCTGGCAAACTATAAAAGTGACATGGTGAGCAACTGACCAACTGACCAACTGACCGTGCCAGTTCAGTCTGCAAAACAGGCGCTTATTTATTAAGTCTCATGGGTTTGCACCTGTGTTGCCGTCTTTATGAAACGCAAAACGCCAGGATGGTGATTATCTCTTGGTCAAGACTGCGCACTGGCAATGGGTAAATCATCGCGGCTTCCCCATTCTCCCCAAGCGCCATCATACAATTTTATGTTTTTTACCCCAAGCGTAGCCAGTGCCAGAATCACCACCACCGCAGTAACCCCGGAGCCGCAACTGGCGACAACCGGTTGCTGCAAATCGACGTTGTGACGTTTAAAAATAGCTTCAAGTTCGGACGCGGGTTTCAGTTGACCCCCTGTCACCAGTTCATTCCATGGCACATTCAGGCTATGGGGAATGTGCCCTCTATACAGACCAGGGCGGGGTTCATCCACCTCGCCATTAAAGCGGTTCGCTGCCCGGGCATCGACAATCTGGGCGGTTCCTTCATGACTAATTAACAGAACATCGGTGAGGCGGGATACTCGATCAGTCGCATAAGTGACGTCAAATTCTGCCTCAGGCAGATTCACCGGGCCTGTTTCCAGCTGATAACCGGCTTGTTTCCAGCCTTGTAGGCCACCGGCCAGAATAGAGACTTGACTGACACCAAAGGTGCGTAACATCCACCAGGCGCGTGGTGCAGAAAAGAGATTACCTTCGTCATACACCACCAGATGTTTGTCACTGCTGATCCCGAGTTCGCGCATCGCGACAGCGAATGACTCCGGACGTGGCATCATATGCGGGTACGGGCTGGCATGATCAGAAAGCGTTTCGATATTGAAAAACGGTGATTTTGGCAAATGCCCTGCAAGGTATTCGGCCTGAATATCACGTTCATTCTCCATGCCGGGAGGCAACATACGCGCATCAATCACGATGATATCATTATCGTTCTGGTGTTCGGCGAGCCAGTCGGGGGTAACAAAAAAAGAAATTGTCATATCGACCTCGTTAGCAGTCTGTATCGAATGAGTGTCGGTGATCTTCATTGTCATCACAAGATAAAATCTATTATCTGAAGCGTCTTAAATGGAATTTGTTATCTGTCTCGAACAAACTCGCGAACCACGTTGTAATCCCATGAATGACTGCGTAACACCTCGCAAATTGACGAAGTGTTATTACTTTTTTTGTGTTTCACGTCATACTATTTGCTCATATTCAGCAGGCCACTCTGGCCATGGAGAGCACATGCACAGTTTGATGAACAGC
Source organism: Enterobacterales bacterium (assembly GCA_015655145.1). GTDB lineage: Bacteria > Pseudomonadota > Gammaproteobacteria > Enterobacterales > Enterobacteriaceae > JAATFO01. The sequence continues at coordinate 1,330 of JAATFO010000156.1, forward strand.
GTAAGAATTATTTTTTTACTTTTACTCTCGCTGACATTACTGGCCGCTTGCGACGATAAAAACAAACAAGAAAAAATAGTTGCATCTGCCGTTCAAAACAGCGCGACGCAGCATCAGGTTCAGATCACCGATGCCCAACGTGCGGCTGACGCTGAGCGGGATAAAGGAAAACCGTTGAAGGTGATTGATCTATCCGAAGTGCAACTGGACGGCGCCAGTACACTGATACTGACCTTCAATGTGGCATTGGATGAGCAGCAAAATTTTAACCAGTATTTGCATCTGGTGGACAGCCAACGCGGGGCGGTAGATGGTGGCTGGGAACTGGCCGATAATCGTAAGGTCGTGCGTTTCCGTCATCTGGATCCGAATCGTAAATTGATTGCCAGCATAGACGGTGAGCTGAACGCGGCCAACGGCGCTACGCTGGGGACTCCGTTTGAGCAGGAAATAACGACACATGATATTCAACCGATGGTTGGATTCGCCAGTCGCGGGTCATTGTTGCCGACTCGCGTCATCCAGGGATTACCGGTGCTGGCGTTGAATGTAAATAGCGTGGATGTGGATTTCTTTCGCGTGAAGCAAGCCTCGCTGCCCGCTTTTCTTGCGCAATGGCAATATGGCAGTACCTTGTCGAGCTGGCAAGCAGACGAACTACTCAGTAAAGCGGAATTGGTGTATAGCGGACGTTTTGACCTGAATCCAGCCAAAAATACCCGGGAAAAAATGATGTTGCCGCTTGATAATATCAAGGCGTTAACACTGCCGAGCGTTTATCTGGCGGTGATGAGAAAAGCGGGATCTTACCGCTACAGCAACGCGGCAACGTTATTCACTCGCAGTGATATTGGACTATCGCTTCACCGCTTTCCACAACATATGGAGGTCTTTAGCCAGAGCCTGGAAAACGGCTCGGTACTTTCCGGTATCACCTTGACGCTGCTGGACGAAAAAGGGCAGACACTGCAGCAATTAACTAGCGATAACCAGGGGCATGCACAATTCAGACAGACTCCGCTGGCGAAACTGTTACTGGCAACATCCGGTGAGCAAACCACATTGCTGGACTTACGTCGCCCTGCGCTTGATTTGGCTGAATTTGCCATCACCGGGCCACAAGGCTATGACAAACAATTGTTTATTTTTGGTCCCCGTGATCTCTATCGTCCGGGAGAAATGCTGATTGCGAATGCGCTATTACGTGATGCCGATGGTAAAACCCTGCCAGTACAACCGCTCAAACTAGAGTTGATAAAACCAGACGGCGACGTTGCACGGACGTTAGTTTGGCAACCAGAAAATGGCCTGTACCAATACCGTTACACGCTCCCGGCTTCGGCCCCGACTGGACAATGGACATTACGGGTGAATACTGGCGATGAGCGTCCACGAAACTGGATTTTCAATGTAGAAGATTTCATGCCGGAACGTATGGCACTGATGCTGGATGCGGCAAAACAACCGTTGATGCCCGCAGATGAAGTGACTTTCCTGGTCAATGGTCGTTATTTGTACGGCGCGCCAGCAGCGGGAAATCGTTTACAGGGGCAACTTTTCTTGCGTCCTGTCCGGGATGCGGTTGCGGCATTACCCGGTTACCAGTTTGGCGACATTAATGAAGAAGGGTTGAAGCGTACTCTTGACGAACTGGACGTGACACTGGACGAAAACGGTGAAACTGCCATCGTGACACCATCCAACTGGCAAACGGTACATTCACCCGTTCAGGTTATTTTGCAAGCCAGTTTGCTGGAGACGGGTGGTCGGTCAGTGACACGCCGTGTACAGCAGGCCATCTGGCCGGCTACCGCCCTCCCGGGCATTCGCCCTTTATTTGCTGATGCCGCAGTTTACGATTATCGCAGCGACAGTTATAGCCGCCAGCCAATGGTGGAAGAAAATAGCACTGCCGCATTTGATATCGTACTGGCTGATGCTCAGGGGGAAAAACACGCAGCGAAAAACCTGGATATGCGCCTGATCCATGAGCGTCGTGATTACTACTGGAGCTTTTCAGAAGGTGAAGGCTGGCAGTCGCAGTATGAGCAAAAAGATCTGACGGAAGATGAACGTCAGATCTCGCTGGCGGCAGGTGGTAGTGCGCGAGTGGAATTCCCGGTGGATTGGGGATCTTACCGCCTTGAAGTGCGCAGTAATGATGGTAAAACACGCAGTAGCATTCGTTTTTGGGCTGGATACCGCTGGCAGGATAATACCGATGGTAGTGGGGCGTTGCGGCCTGATCAGGTCAAATTAAAACTGGACAAATCAGCCTATCAACCCGGTGAAAAAGCCATGGTGCATATCGAAGCACCGGCGGCGGGTAAAGGTTATTTGTTACTTGAATCCAGCAATGGTCCACTATGGTGGCAGACAATCGATGTGCCTGTCGGTGGTATGGATGTCGCTGTTCCCCTCAATTCAACATGGCGTCGCCATGACCTTTATCTCAGCGCGTTGGTGATTCGTCCGGGAGAAAAGGAAAAAGGCATTACAGCTAAACGTGCGGTTGGTTTGCTGCACCTGCCCTTACGGGATGACGGACGTAAGCTGAAATTAACGCTGGATGCTCCCCATACGATACGTCCTAATCAGACCGTGACAGTCAAGGTCAAAGCGGCGCGCCAGGGGGGCGAGTTACCGAAAAATATTCGGGTACTTCTTTCAGCTGTTGAGAGTGGCGTGTTGAGCATTACCAGTTATAAAACCCCGGACCCTTTCGATGCTTTCTTTGGCCGTAAGCGGTATAACGCCGATCAATACGATGTCTATGGCCAGCTCGTTGAGGGGCTGGGACGGCAGGCGGTACTGCGCTTTGGTGGGGATGGCGATGACGATGATCCACTGACTCGTGGCGGCCAAAAACCGGTTAATCATGTCAATATCATTGCACAACAGGCACAACCGGTAACGCTTGATGCACAGGGTGAAGGTAGCGTGACATTATCGATCCCCGAGTTTAACGGCGAATTGCGGCTGATGGCGCAAGCCTGGAGCGATGATCAGTACGGTCTGGGAGAGCAAAATATGGTGGTGGCGGCGCCGCTGGTAACTGAACTCGCCATGCCGCGTTTCCTTGCGGGAGGAGATCACGCTCGTTTAGCGCTGGATATCACTAATCTGACTGAATTATCACAAACACTGAGCGTGAAACTCAGTGCGGATGGATTAATCACACTGGATGAGCCAGCGCCGCAAACCGTTTCACTGCCAGCCGGCAAACGTACCACATTGTTTATCCCGGTTAGCGCGCAGCAAGGGCTGGGTGAAGGTGAAATCCGCGCCGAAATAAGTGGCCTGAACTTACCGGGAGAGGCGCTTCATGCGGGGAAATATCAGTGGAAAATAGGTGTTCGCCCGGCCTGGCCTGCAGAAACGCGCAATTTTTCAGCGGCGATTCATTCCGCTGAGCCCTGGCATATTGCTGGCGATATGCTGGCGGGGTTAGCGCAGGAAACACTACAAGGGCAGTTAGTTCTGGCTAGCCGACCTCCGCTGAACATCACCCGTTATATTCGTGAGCTTTATGCCTATCCTTACGGATGTCTGGAGCAAACCACCAGCGGTCTGTACCCGTCGCTCTATACCAGCCAGGCACAGCTTGCCGCGCTGGGGATAAAAACCAGCAGCGATGCCTCCCGACGGTAAGCGATCGATACCGGTATTGATCGCCTCAGCGGTATGCAGCGCTATAACGGCGGTTTTGGGCTGTGGAGCAAAGAAAGCCCGGAAACGTTTTGGCTCACGACATATGTGATGGATTTCCTGACCCGTGCCAGTGAACAAGGGTTTGGTGTCGCGAAAAAGGTACTGGATCGCGGTAATGAGCGCCTGTTGCGTTATGTGCAGGATGAGAATCAGATCGACATTTACTATAGTGCGGATGTGGCGGCGGCACGTTTTAGTGTTCAGGCTTATGCTGCGTTGGTATTGGCGCGTCAGCAAAAAGCGCCTTTGGGTGCATTACGGGCTCTTTATGATAAAAAGAGCCGGGCAAAAACAGGTTTATCGCTGATGCAATTAGGGATTGCACTCAAACTGATGGGAGATCAACCGCGATCAGATGAGGTGCTTGCCCGCAGTGTAGCGATGTCCCGGCCTTCCCAATCGTTCTGGCTGGACGATTATGGCAGTGACATACGAGATAATGCAGAAATGCTGGCGTTATTGACGGAATACACCCTATTACCTGCTGCTCAGGATGCACTCATGATCAAACTGTCCAGTCAATTGAATGGTAAGCAGTGGTTCTCCACGCAAGAAAATAATGCACTATTTCTTGCCGGACGTTCATTGAATGAAGGGGATGGCAAACCCTGGCAGGCCGTACTGAATAGTGCATCGACGCCGCTAAGTGCGAATAAAACCCTGTCAGTACCACTGACACCCGTGCAACTGACATCCGGTGTAACATTGAAGAATCAAGGGGATAGTCCGTTATATGGGCGTCTGGATGTTGTGGGATATCCGTCAGTTGCCCCAGCGCCTTACAGCAATAACTTGCACATTACACGTGAATACCTGGATCTTTCGGGCAAACCGCTTTCTCTGGCGGCAGTTAATAGCGGTCAGTTGGTGCTGGTGCATCTGAAAGTCTGGGCAGATGAACGTGTCCCTGATGCGCTGGTGGTGGACTTACTGCCTGCCGGACTGGAACTGGAGAATCAAAATTTGGCTGACAGCAGTGCCAGCTTAAGTGACAGCGCCAGTGGAGTGCAGGAACTGATGGCGGACATGCAGCAAGCGAATATCGGACACATTGAGTTCCGTGATGATCGTTTTGTGGCGGCGATGAATGTTGATGGAAATCGTCCGGTACAACTGCTCTATCTGGCCCGTGCTGTCACTCCGGGGCGTTATCAGATACCCGCCCCGCAGGTTGAATCAATGTATGTCCCGCAATGGCGTGCGTCAGGCGCGGCATCAGCGTGGCTTTCGATTCGCTAAGCTAACGAGCCCGTTCAGGGACAAGGCTTACCTGTGATGAAAAGGCATGTTGGTTTTATTCGCTGGCTGCTGTTGCCTTTAGGGGTGTTTGTGCTGTTGCTGTTGGCGGATAGATGTTTCCCGTTGCCGATACAACCGGTGGATTCAGCTCGTGTGGTGGTCGCGGAAGATGGGACGCCGCTGTGGCGTTTCGCCGATCGTCATGGCATCTGGCGATATCCGGTCACTCCGGCGGATGTCTCACCTTATTATCTTCAGGCACTACTGACTTATGAAGATCGCTGGTTCTGGCGACATCCGGGGATCAACCCACTTGCTATTATGCGGGCTGCCTGGCAGGGGATTTGTAGTGGCAAAATCGTTTCTGGTGGCAGTACGCTCACCATGCAAGTTGCCCGGATCATTGATCCGCAACCCAGAACGCTGGCGGGGAAAATCCATCAGATCTGGCGTGCATTGCAACTGGAATGGCACCTTTCTAAGCGTGAAATCCTCACGCTTTATCTTAACCGTGCCCCTTTTGGCGGCACCATTGAAGGCATTGGCGCCGCCAGTTGGACCTGGCTGGGTAAACCACCTTCTGAGCTAACACGTGGTGAAGCAGCGTTACTGGCGGTATTGCCACAGGCGCCAAGTCGTTTACGGCCTGATCGTTGGCCACTGCGTGCGCAAGCGGCGCGCAATAAAGTTCTCGCACGGTTGGCAAGTTACCATGTTTGGCCGGAAACGCGCGTAAAGGAAATCTACCCGGAACCCGTCTGGCTGGCGCCACGCCAGATGCCTCAACTTGCGCCGTTACTCGCGCGCCGGGCCTTGAGCTTATCCACTGAAGACAAAGTGACGACGACCATTAATGCATCATTGCAGCGCCAGCTTGAAGGTATGGCGAAAATCTGGCAGAACGCGTTACCGCCGGCGGCTTCGCTGGCGGTGCTGGTGGTCGATCATACCACTATGAAGGTACGGGCTTACCTTGGTTCGGTGGACCTGAATGACCAGAGTCGTTTCGGCCATGTTGATATGATCAGTAGTGTGCGATCACCTGGTTCGGTACTTAAACCGTTTGTTTATGGCCTGGCTATCGATGATGGCATGATCCATGCGGAATCATTATTACAGGATGTGCCCCGCCGTTTTGGTGATTATCGTCCGGGTAACTTTGATACTGGCTTTCACGGTCCGGTTAGCGCCAGCGAAGCATTAGCTCGTTCGCTGAATTTGCCGGCGGTGCAACTATTGGATGCTTACGGTCCAAAGCGACTAACGGCGGCGTTACGTCATGTCGGGTTGATGCTACGTTTCCCCCCGGCAGTTGAGCCTAATCTCTCACTGATACTCGGTGGAACGGGCACGCGGATGGATGACATTGTTGCTGCTTACAGTGCGTTTGCCCGTCACGGGAACGCGGCAACATTGCGTTTCCTGCCGCAACAGGTATTGCAACAACGGGCGCTGATGTCACCGGGAGCGGCCTGGATTATTCGCCGTATACTGGCCGGGCAAGGGCAACCCCTGGCGGATAGTGATTTACCCGCGGTCGTCCCGCTGGCATGGAAAACCGGAACCAGTTACGGTTATCGCGACGCCTGGGCTATAGGTCTCAATGCGCGTTATCTGATCGGAGTGTGGGTTGGGCGCCCTGATGGCACACCGGTTGCCGGGCAATATGGTTTTGCCCGTGCGGTACCGATATTACATCAGGTGAACAATTTGCTGATGTCATCTCCGGTCTTTCGCGGCAATGACATACCGGTCGATCCACGTCCGACGTCGGTTCGTTCCACCAGTATTTGTTGGCCTGGTGGGCAAACCCTGCCTGTGGGCGACAGCAATTGTCGGCAGCGTCGTCAGAGTTGGATTTTGCAGGGGACAGTCCCCCCGACATTACTGTCTGCTGGCCAGGAGAGCCTGTCGGGCATTCAGCAACCAGTATGGATCAATGCTGCAGGAAAGCGGGTTGCTGCCGATTGTGAAGGTGCTCACCAGCAAACGGTGACGCTGTGGCCATTACCTCTGGCTCCCTGGTTGCCGGCAATGGAGCAGCGATCTGCTCGTTTACCGGGTATCGATGCCACTTGTCCACCCTTACAGCAAGGGAATGTGGTGCCGCTGATTATCACCGGTCTGCGTAATGGGCAACGATTGCATCGTTTACCAGGTAAATCTGAATTACTGCTCAGTGTCAATGTTCAGGGCGGACAAGGGAGCCAGCGCTGGTGGTTCCTTAATGGTGCTTCACTGGAGACGCCAGCGCAGTCGGTTTCCGGGCATTTACGTCTTGACAGGTCTGGGGAATATCAACTTACCGTACTTGATGAAGTGGGGCAGGTTGCGGCGCTGACGTTTACCGTTGAGTAAATTGTTGTAGGGTTTGGTTACGCAGTAGTGTGGATTGATTGCGATAGTGATCAATCTTTTTTAACAAAGTAATGGAAATATGGCTGACAAGAGGTTTCACATTCCGGTAATCTGCGCTGTTTTCTCAGGCCGGTATAACAACAGGCAACCGGCGCAATCAGGACGTTAATACAGGGGTTAACATGACAACAGAACGTACTTTTTCCATCGTTAAACCAAATGCGGTGGCAAAAAATGTAATTGGCGCGATTTATAACCGTTTCGAAAGTGCAGGTTTCAATATTGTTGCGGCAAAAATGCTGCATTTGACCAAAGCGCAGGCTGAAGGTTTTTATGCCGAGCACAAAGGCAAACCGTTCTTTGATGGTCTGGTTGCGTTTATGATCTCCGGCCCTATTGTGGTTTCGGTGCTGGAAGGCGAAAACGCGATTCAGCGTCATCGTGATCTGATGGGGGCAACTAACCCGGCTAATGCGCTGGCAGGCACGTTGCGGGCAGACTATGCAGACAGCCTGACTGAAAATGCTACGCACGGTTCGGACTCCGCAGAGTCTGCGGCCCGTGAGATTGCGTTCTTCTTTGGTGAAGGCGAGATTTGCCCACGTACGCGTTGATGCGTTGCATGAAGATGCTGACGGTAAATGGCATTTACAAATTTATTGCCATGATGCTTCGCACAGTAATAGCATCCTGCTAATGTTGTTTGTACAATAACGCGCCCTTGCTGGGGTTACTCAGTGAGGGCGCTTCTTTTTACCTTCAAACCAGAGCCGTAACGTGTAATAACGAGGCCAGAGAAAATTATGTCCGAACCTATTGTGATGCCCTTGTCTGCTTCTCCTGTCGTGGTTTCTTCGTTACCTGAAAAAGTTAATTTGCTGGATCTTAATCGTCAGCAAATGCGTGAGTTATTTATTTCGATGGGTGAAAAACCATTTCGTGCCGATCAGGTAATGAAATGGATGTATCACTATTGTTGTGATGATTTCGATCAAATGACCGATATCAACAAGGTCTTCCGTGGGAAATTAAAACAGTTTACGGTGATCCGCGCACCAGAAGTCGCGGAAGAAAAACGCTCGGCCGATGGCACGATTAAATGGGCAATCCGTGTTGGTGATCAATTAGTGGAGACGGTTTATATTCCTGAGGCTGATCGCGCCACGCTTTGTGTGTCTTCGCAAGTCGGTTGTGCTCTGGAATGTAAATTTTGCTCCACGGCGCAACAAGGGTTTAACCGTAATTTGCGGGTTTCTGAAATTATTGGCCAGGTATGGCGTGCGGCAAAGATTATTGGTGCTGCCAAAGTCACTGGTCAACGCCCGATCACGAATGTGGTGATGATGGGGATGGGAGAACCGTTGCTTAATCTCAGCAATGTGGTGCCGGCAATGGAAATTATGCTGGATGATTTCGGTTTTGGTTTGTCCAAACGCCGTGTCACATTGTCGACATCCGGGGTGGTTCCGGCGCTGGATAAACTGGGCGATATGATTGATGTTGCGTTGGCCATCTCACTGCATGCGCCGAACGATGCCATCCGTGACGAAATTGTCCCGATCAATAAGAAATACAATATCGCCACCTTTCTGTCCGCAGTGCATCGTTACATTGAAAAGTCGAATGCTAACCAGGGCCGCGTGACAGTTGAATATGTGATGTTGGATCATGTCAATGACAGTACGGATGATGCGCATCAACTGGCCGAAGTATTGAAAAACACGCCATGTAAGATCAATCTGATTCCATGGAACCCCTTCCCGCAAGCACCCTATGGCCGTAGCTCTAATAGTCGCGTTGACCGTTTTGCTAAAGTGCTGATGGAATACGGTTTCACTACCATCGTGCGTAAAACCCGGGGCGATGACATTGATGCCGCCTGTGGTCAATTAGCGGGGGAAGTTATTGATCGTACTAAACGTACGTTGCGCAAAAAGATGGCGGGTGAGGCGATATCTGTGAGGGCGCTCTGAAACCTGAAATCAAATGATTTTCCCTGATGTTATCAGGTGATTACTGTGGCCAGGTTGGCGTAACATAGTTCACATGATCAGCGTCAGGGAGGCAGTATGCTTAAAGGATTACGTTATGCCGTATTTACGCTGTTGTTTCTTGTAAGCGGGTGTGTCACGGAGACAAAGAACCCTGCGGCGGCGCAAACACGACTACAATTAGGCTTGATCTATCTGGCGCAGGGTGAGCTTGATGCGGCACAGCGCAATCTGCAACGGGCGCAGCTGATCGCGCCAAAGGATTATCGGGTACAACTGGCGCTTGCGCGCTTACACCAGGCGCAAAAAGAGGACGATACCGCACAACGACATTACCTGGTGGCATTACAACTGGCGCCTTTTAATGGTTATGTTCTTAACAATTACGGTGCGTTTCTTTGTGGTTTAGGGCAGTATGATGCGGCGCAACAACAGTTTATTCTGGCGGGACGTCAACCAGAGAAGGGTGCCAAAGCGGATAGTCTGGAAAATGCAGGCTATTGTTACTTGAAGGCGGGTGAACAAGGCCTTGCCCGAGAGATGTTGGTTCAGGCCATCAAGCTCGACAGGAAAAAAGGAAGATCCATGCTGGCAGCAGCCGAAAAACAGTTTGGCAAGGAAACACGTGTAGAGACGCGTATCTTGTTAGATGTATATAAACACCATTTGCCTGCTTCGGCGGCAAGTGTGTGGTTAGAAATTCGTTTCGCGGCGCAGGGTGATGATGTCGATGATGTAGCACGTCATGGCGAGTACCTTGCGCGGAATTTTCCACAATCGATACAGTACCAGCATTTTTTAGCTAATGAATACTGAAGCCACGAAAGATCAATCTGTAGTAAATTCCACGGGCGCGCGTCTGCGTATTGCTCGTGAGCAAATGGGACTGACGCAGCAAAATGTTGCCGAGCGGTTATGTCTGAAACTCTCCACTGTTCGCGATCTTGAGGAAGACAGTTCTCCCAGCGATTTGGCATCAACCTTCTTGCGAGGTTACATTCGTTCTTATGCGCGTTTGGTTCATGTGCCGGAAGAAGAACTGTTGCCCATGATGGCAAAACAGGCGCCGGTGAGAGCGGCGAAAGTGGAGCCGATGCAAAGTTTCTCACTGGGCAAACGTCATAAAAAACGCGACGGCTGGTTAATGATTTTTACCTGGCTGGTGTTATTTGTGGTTGTTGGTCTGACGGGCGCATGGTGGTGGCAAAACCATAAAGCGGCGCAGGAAGACCTGGTGTCGATGAATGATCGAAATTTGACGACAGGGGATGATAACGGTCAGTCGGTGGCATTAACCGATAACAGTGGTGGTGCTGACAGCAATGCGCCGTCCCCCACAGATAACAACACCCGTGCTGCAGCAACAGGAGATGCAGCCAGCATGGTGCAGACAGAAGCTAATGTCCCCGTGCCTGTTAATCCAACACCGCCTGCGTCAGGCCGTCCTAATACGACTGCTGATCAGGTGGTTTCACCTTCTCAGGCCGTGGTCGATAATGTCGCCGTACCCGCAGCAACCAGCCATGATCAACTGCCTGTTGGCGATGCCGCCGTCAGTAACTCGGTCGATCCTAACGCTGTTATCATGGATTTCAATGCTGACTGTTGGCTGGAAGTCACCGATTCTAGCGGTAAGAAATTGTTCAGCGGAATGCAACGTAGCGGAGGTAAACTCAGTCTGGCGGGCATCGCACCTTATCGTCTGAAAATTGGTGCGCCTGCAGCCGTAGCAATTCAGTATCAGGGGAAGGCGGTAGACTTGAGTCATTTTATCCGTACCAACCAGGTTGCTCGCCTGACGTTGGGTGCGCAATAACGCATCTTTTTTACGCACCGGGCAATTATGGAGAAAGAATATGCATAACGAAGCACCCATAATCCGCCGTAAATCAACACGGATTTATGTCGGGAAGGTGCCTGTGGGCGATGGTGCGCCTATCGCCGTGCAGTCCATGACGAACACTCGTACCACGGATGTGGAAGCCACGGTTAATCAAATTAAAGCCCTGGAACGCGTGGGCGTAGATATCGTTCGTATTTCAGTACCAACCATGGATGCGGCTGAAGCATTTAAGCTGATCAAGCAGCGCGTCAATGTACCGCTGGTCGCTGATATTCACTTTGATTATCGCATCGCGCTCAAAGTCGCGGAGTATGGCGTTGATTGCTTACGGATTAATCCAGGCAATATTGGTAATAACGAGCGTATTCGCCAGGTTGTTGATTGCGCACGTGATCATAATATTCCAATCCGTATCGGCGTGAATGCCGGATCGCTGGAAAAAGATCTGCAAGAAAAATACGGTGAACCTACACCACAAGCATTGCTGGAATCCGCGATGCGCCATGTCGATCACCTTGATCGTCTTAATTTTGATCAATTTAAAGTCAGTGTGAAAGCCTCAGATGTTTTTCTTGCCGTTGAAGCTTACCGGCTGTTGGCAAAACAAATTGTGCAGCCGCTGCATTTGGGGATCACTGAAGCCGGAGGCGCGCGCGCCGGGGCGGTAAAATCAGCGATTGGACTTGGTCTGCTCCTTTCTGAAGGCATTGGCGATACATTGCGGATTTCACTGGCAGCTGACCCGGTAGAAGAAGTAAAGGTCGGTTTCGATATCCTCAAATCTCTGCGTATTCGTTCACGCGGCATCAATTTTATTGCTTGCCCAACGTGCTCACGCCAGGAATTTGATGTTATTGGTACGGTGAATGCCCTTGAACAGCGTTTGGAAGATATCGTTACGCCAATGGATGTCTCTATTATTGGTTGTGTCGTGAATGGACCGGGCGAAGCTCTGGTTTCTACGCTGGGTGTTACTGGTGGTAATAAAAAAAGCGGTTTTTATGAAGACGGGGCACGACAGCGTGATCGTCTTGACAACCATGACATGATCGATCAGCTGGAAGCACGCATTCGGGCGAAAGCCTCAATGATGGATGAAAGTCGGCGTATTGATGTCCAGCTGGTTGAAAAATAAATAAGACACAAGGCTCGCCGTGTATCCTATGTGACAGACTCCGGGCGGACCGGGTTGTCTTGTTGGAAAGCAGGATTTGTGGCTGGTTCTTGGTATGAAAGAGAAAAATAACGTGGCGAAGAATATTCAGGCGATTAGAGGGATGAACGACTATCTGCCAGCCGATACCTCAGTGTGGCAGCGCATTGAAGGTATTCTTAAGCAGGTACTGGGCAGCTATGGTTACAGCGAAATTCGTTTACCGATTGTAGAGCAGACACCGTTATTCAAGCGCGCTATCGGTGAGGTGACCGACGTGGTTGAAAAAGAGATGTATACCTTTGAAGACCGTAATGGCGAGAGCCTGACGCTGCGTCCGGAAGGGACGGCAGGTTGCGTGCGTGCCGGTATTGAGCATGGTCTGCTGTATAATCAGGAGCAACGGTTGTGGTACATCGGGCCGATGTTTCGCTACGAACGTCCGCAGAAAGGACGTTATCGTCAGTTTCATCAAATTGGCGCGGAAGTGTTTGGTCTGCAAGGGCCGGATATTGATGCCGAACTGATCATGATGACCGCCCGCTGGTGGAAAGCCCTGGGCATTGCCAGCCATGTCGCGTTGGAGCTGAACTCCATTGGTTCGCTGGAGGCTCGCGCCCGTTATCGTGAGGCGTTGGTCGCTTTTCTCGAACAACATAAAGCATTACTGGACGATGATTGCAAACGCCGCATGTACACTAACCCGTTGCGCGTTCTGGACAGTAAGAACCCGGAAATTCAGACATTGCTTAACGATGCGCCCACATTGAGTGATTATCTGGATGATGAGTCTCGCGTACATTTTACCGGCTTGTGTGCTTTACTGGATGCAGCCGGAATCGCTTACACCATCAATCCGCGTCTGGTCCGTGGTCTTGATTACTACAACCGCACGGTGTTTGAATGGGTGACTAACAGCCTTGGCGCACAGGGAACGGTATGCGCTGGCGGCCGTTATGACGGTCTGGTGGAACAACTGGGAGGACGCGCCACGCCAGGTGTTGGTTTCGCCATGGGACTTGAGCGTTTAGTGTTACTGGTTCAGGCGGTTAATCCGGAATTTGAACCGACGCGCATTGTTGATGTCTATGTTATCGCTTCCGGACAGGGTGTACAGTCTGCTGCCATGCAATTGGCGGAGAAATTGCGTGATGCGGCGCCAGAGCTGAAATTAATGACTCACTTTGGCGGTGGAAATTTCAAGAAGCAGTTTGCCCGTGCAGATAAGTGGGGTGCCCGTGTTGCACTGGTACTGGGCGAAGACGAAGTGAAAGCCGATCTAGTAGTAATAAAAGATCTGCGTACAGGCGAACAGCACACGCTGGCGCAAGCCGAAGCTGCAACAGCCTTGTCCGCGCTGTTGCAATAAGCTCAACCGGTAGATCACACGTTTAAGGAGAAGGACTGCGTGGAAGTTTATAGCAATGATAACGAACAGGTAGATGCACTCCGTCGTTTTTTTGCCAATAATGGCAAATCGTTGGTGATTGGCGTCGTATTAGGTGTAGCAGCGCTGGTTGGCTGGCATTACTGGAATGATCACCAGAATGACAATGCGAAAGAAACTTCAGCGGTTTATCAGCAATTAGCTACTGCACTGGATGGCAACAAGCCGCAGACTATGGATGCGGTTGCTAAATTTGCCCATGATAACAACAACACGTATGGTGCGCTGGCTTCACTCGATCTGGCCAAACAATACGTTGATAAAAACGATCTGGATAAAGCAGCGGCACAATTGCAAAACGGTCTGGTCAATACTCAGGATGCCAACCTTAAGGCAGTACTGAACCTGCGTCTGGCACGAGTTCAACTGCAACAGAAAAAAATGGATGAGGTGCTCAAAACCCTTGATGCCATAAAAGGCGATGGCTGGACTGCCATTGTTGCGGATATTCGCGGTGAGGCGCTGTTAAGCAAAGGCGATAAACAGGGTGCGCATGATGCATGGAGCAAAGGTATCGCTTCAGAAGCCTCTCCGGCGCTGAAAGAAATGATGCAGATGAAAATGAATAATTTAGGCTAAGCCATTCAAGAGAGAGCGCATGGAATTACGTAAATATCTGCTGCCCGGGCTGATGTCAGTCACGTTACTCAGCGGTTGTTCGCTGTTCAGCGGCGAAGAAGATGTAGTGAAAATGGCCCCGTTGCCAAAAGTGGAAAACCAGTTCACACCGGAGAAGGCATGGAATACTTCTGTTGGTGATGGTGTGGGTGACTTTTATTCCAATTTACACCCTGCCTGGCAGGATAGCACGGTGTTTGCCGCTGATCGTTTTGGCATCGTTAAGGCGCTGGATGCTGCCGATGGTAAAGAGAAATGGAAGGCGAACCTCTCAGAGAAAACCGGGTTCTTCTCGAAGAACTTGCCGGCGTTATTGTCTGGTGGCGTGACGGCGGCAGGGGAACATATCTATATTGGCAGCGAACGTGCGCAGGTTTATGCGCTGAACAGTTCGGATGGCACCATTGCATGGCAGACTAAAGTGGCGGGCGAAGCGCTGTCACGGCCGGTCGTCAGCGATAATCTGGTGTTGATCCACACCAGTAATGGCATGCTACAGGGGCTTGATCAGAGCAATGGCGCGGTGAAATGGACCGTCAACCTGGACATGCCTGCCTTGTCGTTGCGCGGAGAATCCGCGCCAGCGACGGCATTTGGCGGTGCGGTTGTTGGTGGTGACAACGGTCGCGTTAGTGCGGTGATCCTCAATCAAGGTCAGTTGATCTGGCAGCAACGTATTTCGCAGCCCAGTGGAGCAACAGAAATTGATCGCCTGAGCGATATCGATACAACACCCGTTGTGGTGAATGGCGTCGTGTATGCGCTGGCATACAATGGCAATCTGGCTGCATTGGATCTGCGTTCTGGCCAGATTTTGTGGAAACGCGAAATTGGCTCAATCAAAGATTTCATTGTCGACGGTGGTCATATTTATCTGGTCGATCAGGATGATCGGGTGATTGCCGCGAACAGTGATGGGGGCGTGGTAATCTGGCGTCAGAGTGACCTGTTGCATCGTAATCTGACTTCACCGGTATTGTACAATGGCTACATTGTGGTGGGAGACAGTGAAGGTTACCTGCACTGGATGAACACCGATGATGGCCGCTTTGTCGCTCAGCAGAAGGTGGACAGCGCCGGCTTCCAGACAGAACCGGTTGTCGCCAGTGATAAGTTGCTGATTCAGTCTAAAGACGGTGAGGTTTACGCCTTTACCCGTTAACGCTGGTATTGCGTTAGAATGTTGTCACGGCTCCTGATTATCAGGAGCCGTTTCGTTTTTCTGCGGGCGTGTTATCCTTAGCGCCTTCAACCTGACCCGTACAGTAGAAAACGTTATACTTGGCCAATGTCAGGCTCCTGTTTATTTGCAATGAGGCTTCATTATGGTACCTGTGGTCGCGCTGGTTGGGCGTCCCAATGTGGGAAAATCCACCTTATTCAACCGTTTAACGCGGACGCGAGATGCGCTGGTGGCGGATTTCCCTGGACTCACGCGTGATCGCAAGTATGGTCGAGCCGATGTCGAAGGGCATGAATTTATTGTCATTGATACGGGCGGGCTTGACGGTAACGAAGATGGCGTGGAAGTCCGCATGGCGGAACAGTCGCTACTGGCAATCGAAGAAGCAGACGTGGTGCTGTTTATGGTTGATGCCCGGGCGGGGCTGATGCCGGCAGATCAGGGTATTGCCCGGCACTTACGTTCGCGTCAGAAACCGACGTTCGTTGTTGCCAACAAAACGGATGGCCTTGATTCTGATTCCGCCGTGGTCGAGTTTTATTCGCTGGGGTTGGGGGATATCTATGCTATCGCCGCTTCACACGGGCGGGGAATTAACAGCTTGCTGGAAACCGCATTGCTGCCATGGATGGATAACGTTACGCCAACAGCAATGTCGGAAGAAGAGGAAAACGCGGCATACTGGGCGGAGCTGGCGGCTAAAGACGCTGAAAAAATCTTAGATAGCGCCGCAGATAAAGACGATTTTGATCCCACCAGTTTACCGATCAAACTGGCGATTATCGGGCGTCCGAATGTGGGTAAATCTACGCTGACAAACCGCATTCTTGGCGAAGAACGTGTGGTGGTCTATGACATGCCTGGCACAACGCGCGACAGTATTTATATTCCAATGGAACGGGATGGTCGCGAGTATATTTTGATTGACACCGCCGGTGTACGTAAGCGCGGGAAAATTACCGATACAGTCGAGAAGTTTTCGGTGATTAAAACCCTGCAAGCGATTGAAGATGCTAATGTCGTGATGTTGGTGATCGATGCGCGCGAAGGTATTTCCGATCAAGATCTCTCATTGCTGGGCTTTACCTTGAACAGTGGCCGTTCACTGGTGATTGTGGTCAATAAATGGGATGGCTTATCGCAAGAAATTAAAGCGGAAGTCAAAGACACGCTTGATTTACGCCTTGGCTTTATTGATTTTGCCCGTGTCCATTTTATCTCGGCATTGCATGGCAGTGGTGTGGGAAACTTGTTTGAGTCGGTTACGGAAGCGTATGACTGCGCTACGCGCCGTGTTAATACGGCCATGTTAACCCGCATCATGACAATGGCCGTGGACGACCATCAACCGCCGATGGTGCTTGGGCGGCGTGTGAAGCTGAAATATGCACATGCGGGAGGGTATAACCCGCCGATCGTGGTGATTCATGGTAACCAGGTGAAGGGGTTGTCGGATTCCTATAAACGTTATCTGATGAACTATTTCCGCCGCTCGTTGAATGTCATGGGGACGCCAATTCGTATCCAGTTCAAAGAAGGTGATAACCCGTTCGCCGGGAAACGTAATCTGCTAACGCCTAATCAACTGCGTAAACGCAAGCGGTTGTTATCACATTTGAAAAAAAATAAGCGCTAATGGACAATCGGGTTGCGTTTCTTCTGATCCGGTATGTCGCTGCGCTGTTCACGGTGCTGCTAAACGCCAGGGTGAAAGGCCCTTCGTGATCGGAGATAAATGATGACAGTCTGTTGCGCCAGCTGCCAGCAACCGCTGACGTGTAGTGAAAACGGTTTTATTTGTCATCACTGTGGTCGTCAGTATGCCCGTCGGGCCTGCTGTCCCACATGTCGCCAGCCACTGGAGGTATTAAAAGCCTGCGGTGCGGTGGACTATTTTTGTCAGACACACGGATTAATTTCAAGCCGGAAGGTGCTGTTTGAGCCGGTGTCTGGCTAAGAATGCTGTGAGGTATTTTCAGGCAGGTTCTTGTTGTTGTGGGGCGGGCATTTTCGGCGTGCTTGTGGCGCCATGTTGTTAATTCACCTTTCGTTATTCACGCCTTTGCACGTCGTTACGCCATAAAAGATTACTGTGGGCGTTTTTTCTCCGGGGTAATCTGTGTTACCTCGCTCTCCACCCAGCCATCATTCAGTCGCGTTGTCAGGCGATCGCCGGTGTGTAGCTGACGGGTCTCTTTAACGACGTTGCCATTGGCCGCCGTGGTTACGCTAAAACCGCGAGCCAGGGTTGCCAGAGGGCTAACGCCCTCCAGTTGCGCAGTCAGGGTCGAAAACCGTTGCTTACCCTGATTGAGCTGGCTTTGTATCGCTTGTTGTAATCGATAGCGCCACTGTTGCAGGGTTTGCTGTGCGTAGTGTAATCGGGATTGCGGTTGTTGCGTGGCCAGGCGTTGCATCGCCCGTTCATGCTGACGTGCCGACTTACGCAGCTGCAAGGCAATTGCATCGTCCAGCCGGCGGCGCAGTTTGAACAGCCGTGTTTGCTGGCGCGCCAGACGCAACTGTGGATGTTGTTGTTGCAGACGATGGCGCAGGCGGGTAAATAACCGTTGCTGTTGTGCCAGATAGTAATCCATCGCCATGGCGAGCCGTTGTTGTTGCGCTTGCAACTGGCGCAGTAGCTCGATGCGGTTACGGCTAACCTGCTCGGCAGCAGCAGAGGGGGTTGGCGCGCGCAGGTCAGCGACAAAATCAGCGATGGTGATATCGGTTTCATGGCCAACAGCACTGACTATTGGGATGCGACTGGCAAAAATTGCCCGGGCGACCCGTTCATCGTTAAAACTCCAGAGATCTTCCAGCGAACCCCCGCCACGACCAAGAATCAACACATCACACTCGGCGCGCAGGTTAGCCAGTTCGATGGCGCGGACGATAGCCGCAGGCGCTTCATTACCCTGAACGGGTGTCGGATAGATAATAACCGGTAGGGAAGGATCACGACGATGAAGTACGCGTAATACATCATGCAAGGCGGCACCGGTGGCTGAAGTTATCACGCCGAGCTGCTTTGCCGGATCAGGTAAGGGACGTTTATGGTGTTGATCAAATAATCCTTCCTCCGCCAGGCGCTGTTTCAATTGGGCAAACTGTTGCTGTAACAGACCATCGCCAGCCGGTTGCAGGCTTTCAGCGATCAATTGATAGTCACCGCGCGGTTCATATAACGTAATGGTGGCGCGCACTAACACTTGCTGCCCATTTTGCGGCCGAAAAGTAATACGCCGATTGGTGTTGCGAAACATGGCACAGCGGACCTGAGCGCGATCATCTTTCAGCGTAAAATACCAGTGGCCGGATGCAGGTTGGGAAAAGTTTGAAATTTCTGCGCTGAGCCAGATTTGTCCCATCTCCATTTCCAGTAACTGGCGCACTGTGGTATTGAGACGGCTGACGGTAAAAATAGTGGCGGACGACGGTAGCGACATATGTGATGGAGATCAAAGTATAAATCAGCAAGTTAATCAATCGATACTACATGGCTCCTACGGAGGATCAAGGTTTTTTTAAAAAAAAGCTGGAGGCAATCGATTACGCTCTGTATAATGCCGCGGCAATATTTTATCTGTTCTCATTCACCCAGGTTGAGATATTGCCATGCTACGAATCGCTAAAGAAGCACTCACATTTGACGACGTTTTGCTCGTTCCAGCTCACTCCACCGTTCTGCCTAATACGGCTGATCTCAGCACACAGCTGACCAGAACTATTCGTCTGAACATCCCGATGCTTTCTGCTGCTATGGATACCGTCACCGAAGCCGGACTGGCTATTGCCCTGGCTCAGGAAGGCGGGCTGGGTTTCATCCATAAAAATATGTCGATCGAGCGCCAGGCGGAAGAAGTTCGCAAGGTGAAGAAACATGAAAGTGGTGTGGTCACTGATCCACAGACG
Source organism: Enterobacterales bacterium (assembly GCA_015655145.1). Taxonomy (GTDB): domain Bacteria; phylum Pseudomonadota; class Gammaproteobacteria; order Enterobacterales; family Enterobacteriaceae; genus JAATFO01. The sequence continues at coordinate 20,788 of JAATFO010000156.1, forward strand.
GTGCTGCCCACCACCCCGTTACATGAAGTAAAAGTATTGACCGAACGTAACGGGTTTGCCGGTTATCCAGTGGTCAATGGCGATAACGAACTGGTGGGGATTATCACCGGGCGTGATGTGCGTTTCGTGACCGATATGAACCAGCCTGTCTCTGCGGTAATGACACCTAAAGCGCGGCTGGTGACGGTGAAAGAGGGTGAAGCCCGCGAGGTTGTGCTGCAAAAAATGCATGAGAAGCGCGTAGAAAAAGCGCTGGTGGTGGATGACAGTTTTCATTTGCTGGGCATGATCACCGTAAAAGATTTCCAGAAGGCAGAACGTAAACCGAACGCCTGTAAGGACGAACAAGGGCGTTTGCGCGTCGGTGCCGCCGTTGGTGCTGGTGCCGGTAATGAAGAACGTATTGATGCGCTGGCGGCGGCGGGGGTTGACGTGTTGCTGATTGACTCTTCGCATGGTCACTCTGAAGGTGTGTTGCAGCGTATTCGTGAAACCCGTGCTAAATACCCTGATTTACAAATTGTCGGCGGTAATGTTGCAACGGGTGCGGGTGCTCTGGCTCTGGTTGAGGCGGGCGTGAGTGCGGTGAAAGTCGGGATTGGCCCAGGTTCCATTTGTACTACCCGCATCGTTACCGGTGTAGGGGTTCCGCAAATTACCGCCGTTTCTGACGCGGTAACAGCGTTGGAAGGCACGGGTATCCCGGTCATTGCTGACGGCGGGATCCGCTTCTCCGGTGATATTGCGAAAGCGATTGCCGCCGGAGCCTCATGTGTGATGGTCGGTTCTATGCTGGCGGGAACGGAAGAATCACCTGGTGAAATTGAGCTCTATCAGGGACGGTCGTTTAAATCTTACCGTGGCATGGGATCTCTGGGCGCGATGTCAAAAGGGTCTTCTGACCGTTACTTCCAGAGTGATAACGCTGCCGACAAACTGGTGCCGGAAGGTATTGAAGGCCGGGTTGCTTACAAAGGACGTCTGAAAGAGATTGTTCATCAGCAAATGGGTGGATTGCGCTCCTGTATGGGCCTGACCGGTTGTGCTACCATCAATGAGCTGCGAACCAAAGCGGAATTTGTACGGATTAGCGGCGCGGGTATCTCAGAGAGCCACGTCCATGATGTCACCATCACCAAAGAATCCCCCAATTATCGTATGGGTTCGTAATCACAAGACGTTTCGCGCCCGGCTCAGTCCGGGCGATTTCACCCTTAGTTTATCGCCCTGGAATAGTCTCAATGACGACGGAAAACATTCATCAACATCGCATACTGATCCTTGATTTTGGTTCGCAATATACACAACTGGTGGCGCGCCGCGTGCGCGAGCTTGGGGTATATTGTGAACTGTGGGCATGGGATGTCACCGCAGAACAAATTCGCCAGTTTAAGCCAAGTGGTATTATTTTATCTGGTGGTCCGGAGAGCACCACTGAACTGAACAGCCCGCGCGCGCCTGAGTATGTTTTCACCGCTGGCGTACCGGTGTTGGGGGTTTGCTACGGAATGCAAACTATGGCAATGCAGCTGGGTGGCCAGGTTGCGGGTTCGCATGAACGTGAATTTGGTTATGCGCAAGTTGAGGTTGGCGTGGAAAGCGCGTTGACCCGCGAAATTCAGGATTCTCTCAGTACCAGCGGTAAACCCCTGTTGGATGTATGGATGAGCCACGGTGATAAAGTCATCGCGATTCCTGAGGATTTTGTCACCGTGGCCAGTACCGCAACCTGCCCGTTTGCCATTATCGCCAATGAACAAAAGCGTTTCTATGGTGTGCAATTTCACCCGGAAGTGACCCATACCCGTCAGGGATTGCATCTGCTGGAACGTTTTGTGCGCGATATTTGCCAGTGTGAAGCGCTGTGGACACCGGACAAAATTATTGAGGACGCCGTGGCGCGCCTGCGAGTGCAGATCGGCAATGACAAGGTGATTCTTGGTCTGTCTGGCGGGGTAGACTCTTCCGTCACCGCAATGTTGTTGCATCGCGCCATTGGTGAGCGCCTGACCTGTGTGTTTGTCGACAATGGTCTGTTGCGACTGAACGAAGCCGCGCAGGTGATGGAGATGTTTGGCGACCATTTTGGTTTGAATATTGTACATGTTTCTGCTGAAGCGCGTTTCCTTGATGCACTGGCAGGTATCGACGAGCCGGAAGCAAAACGCAAAATCATTGGCCGTGTCTTCGTTGAGGTGTTCGACGAGCAAGCGACCCGCCTCACCGAGGTTAAATGGCTGGCGCAGGGAACCATTTATCCTGATGTGATCGAATCGGCGGCATCGGCAACCGGTAAAGCACATGTGATTAAATCGCATCATAATGTGGGCGGCCTGCCAAAAGAGATGAAACTGGGGCTGGTAGAGCCGCTGAAGGAGTTGTTTAAAGACGAAGTACGCAAGATTGGTCTGGAACTGGGCTTGCCGTACGATATGCTTTATCGGCATCCATTCCCGGGACCCGGCCTTGGCGTTCGGGTGCTGGGTGAAGTGAAGAAAGCATTTTGTGATTTACTGCGCCGTGCGGATGCGATCTTCATTGAGGAATTGCATAAAGCCGATCTCTATAACAAAGTCAGCCAGGCCTTTACTGTGTTCCTGCCAGTGCGTTCAGTTGGTGTGATGGGCGATGGACGTAAATATGACTGGGTTGTCTCGTTGCGTGCAGTGGAAACTATTGACTTTATGACAGCACATTGGGCGCATTTGCCTTATGAGTTCCTCGGGCGCGTTTCTAACCGCATCATCAATGAGATCGACGGTATTTCACGGGTGGTTTACGATATATCAGGTAAACCACCTGCGACGATCGAGTGGGAGTGATCGGACGTCTAGTACAGTCCGGCAGAAGACAGCAAGAAAGAGCACCTAAGTCCGCGTAAATGCGGGCTTTTTTGATTCTTTGAACGGCACCGTCTGGTAAATTTTCGCATAGCCAAGCACCATTTTTTTATGGCATGGTAGAGGGTATCGAATGAACCTGATGCCATGCAGGGCAACTGATACCATGTCGTCCAGAACGAGCGGTTCATGGTATCAAATTTGCATAACTAGTTGATATATATGGATTTATATCGTGAAAGTGCGAGTGTTTCGAGCATGGTATTTTGACGTGGAGAACCACCCAACCCATGCTGACCGATACCAAGCTGCGCAATCTCAAGCCACAGGACAAGCTCTATAAGGTGAACGACCGCGACGGCCTCTATGTGGCCGTGACGCCTGCTGGGTCGATCTCGTTTCGCTACAACTACTCGATCCACGGCAGGCAGGAGACCATCACCTTCGGCCGCTACGGTATTGGTGGGATCACCCTCGCAGAAGCCCGTGAGCGGCTGGGCGAAGCGAAGAAAATGATTGCTGCGGGGAAATCGCCCGCGAAGGAAAAGGCGCGGGACAAGGCCCGCGTCAAGGATGCAGAGACGTTCGGCGCCTGGGCCGAAAAGTGGCTGCGCGGCTACCAAATGGCGGAATCCACGCGTGACATGCGCCGCTCTGTCTTCGAACGTGAACTGAAGCCGAAATTCGGCAACCAGAAACTGGCGGAGATCACCCACGAAGACTTGCGGACGCTGACCGATGCCATCGTGGAGCGAGGTGCACCGGCAACGGCAGTGCATTCCCGCGAGATCGTATTGCAGGTCTATCGTTGGGCCATCGAGCGCGGCCAAAAGGTTGAGAACCCGGCGAATCTGGTACGTCCTACGACCATCGCCAAGTTCGAGCCACGCGACCGGGCGCTGACGCCCGATGAAATCGGCCTGATGTACCAGTACATGGAGCGCATCGGCACGACGCCTTCCATCCGGGCGGCGGCCAAGCTGCTGTTGCTAACGATGGTGCGTAAGAGCGAGTTGACCAATGCGACCTGGAGTGAGATCAACTTCAGTCAGGCGCTTTGGACGATCCCGAAGGAGCGGATGAAACGGCGCAATCCTCATCTGGTGTTCCTGTCCCGGCAGGCGCTGGACATTTTTATCGCCCTCAAGACCTTTGCCGGCGGGTCCGACTACGTGCTTCCGTCGCGGTACGACTCGGACCTGCCCATGAGCAGCGCCACGCTCAACCAGGTGTTGACGCTGACGTATCGACTGGCGCAG
>JAATFO010000097.1 GCA_015655145.1 Enterobacterales bacterium
ACGCCTGATAGCATCATGACCAGGCTTGAAACCACCCCTTCCTGTTGACCAATCTCATAGGCATGCGCGGTACCTGCGCCGTGAGAAGCGGCACCGAACCCAGCGCCTTTCGCCATGCCTTGCTTCACCGCCAGGCGCAGGAACAACACATCACCCACTGCCATGCCAAACACCCCGGTGATCACCACAAATAACGCGACTAAATCGGGTTGTCCTCCCATCTGTTTCGCCGCTGCGAGGGCAAAAGGGGTGGTGATGGATCGTACCGCCAGACTGCGTTGGATCTCTTCCGGCAGCGTCAGTAAACGCGCCAGCCAGACTGAGCTACACACGGCGACCAGCGTCGCGGTAATCACCCCGGCGCTCAGCGACATCCAGTGACGTTTAATGATGGCTATATTCTCATACACCGGTACTGCGAACGCCAGGGTCGCCGGGCCGAGCAGCCAGAGCAGCCAGTGACTTTCACCAATGTAATCCTGCCACGAAATGTGCATTACCACTAATAACGCCACCAGCACTATCGGCGTCATGACCAGCGGCATCAGTACCAGCCTGTGCCAGCGATGATAAAGCCGTTTGTTGAGATAGTAGATCAGCAGTGTGGCAATCAGGCAAACAAGACTAATAACAAAATCATTCATTAGGCGCCTGCTTACGTTTTTCCAGCCAGATTTCAAAACGATAGACGCGATCAACCACCAGTGCAGTCGCCGCCAACACCATTACCGTGCTAATCGCAATCACCAGACAAATACGCCATCCTTCCACCCTGAGTAGCTGGGAATAATTCACTACCGCCACCACAGCAGGCACAAAGAACAGCAACATCTCTGCCAACAGCCATTTCGATCCGGCCTTGACCCAATTTAACGGAATCACTCGCGACATAATCAACAGCAACAACAGCAACATACCCACAATGTTGGCAGGTAACGGCGAATGCAACCACACGACTAATTGCTCGGAAAAGACAAATAGCCCCACATACAAGACAACCTGTAATGGGACCTGTAAACGTTTCAGCTTCCCCGTTCTTTGCGGGTTTAACGCCAACGTCATGATACTTTCTCCTGGAATAAATTTCAGGGCACAGTATAAAACGATCGCGAAGGGTGAAAAAAATGAATTAAACTCATTCCAACTATGCCATTAAGGAATACTTCATGGACGTGAGAGCATTACGCTATTTTGTCGAAGTGGTGCAACAGAAAAGTTTCACCCGTGCCGCCGAGAAGTTGTTCGTCACCCAACCCACCATCAGCAAGATGTTACGTCAACTGGAAGATGAACTGGGCAGTACCCTGTTGATGCGCGAAGGACGGAAACTCCATCTGACCGACAGCGGCCAGGCGGTGTATCAACGTGGATTAACCATCCTGCAAGAGTTTAAGCAACTGGAAGCGGAGATCGGTGATATCAATGAGTTGAAAACCGGCGAGTTACGCCTCGGGATCCCGCCGATGGTCGGTATGCAGATAGCCGGTTCAATATCGGCTTTTCATCAGCGTTATCCCGGTGTCGAGCTGAAAATGTCAGAGTCTGGTGGTCTGACGGTACAACAGGCGGTCCTTTCCGGTAACCTTGATCTGGCGCTGACCGCCCTGCCCGTCAGTGAAGATTTACCACTCAATACGTTATCGTTGATGAGCCATCCATTGTGCGTTCTGGTGCCGCACCAGCCGAAATGGCTGACACGTACCAGCGTTTCACTTACTGAGCTGGCGGAACATCCCTTGTTGATCTTCAACGAAGAATTTTCTCTTCACCGACAATTAATGAAGGCCTTTCAGCGCAAGGGATTATCACCTCAAATCGCGGTACGAAGCGGGCAATGGGACTTTCTTGCCGCAATGGTACAGGCTGACATGGGGATTGCGATTTTACCTGAACCTATTTGCCAGCGACTGGATAAGCAATCACTACTGTGGCTACCGCTGGAATCGGAACTGGAATGGAAACTGGGGCTAATTTGGCGGGAAGGCAGTTATTTGTCACGCAGCGCGCAAGCCTGGATTGCCTGTTGCCGCGAATTCTGGCCTGGAGAAGCCCCAACCTTGTCAGTATAGGCGGCGACATGCCTGTCGCCGCGAAAAACAGCATTACTCTTTTTCTATCAGTAATGCTTCCAGCAGGTCGAGGTCATGCAACATCTGTTGCATGGTTTCATTGCTGACCTGTTGTGTTGCACGCAAATGATAGAGTTCAGCACGTTCAGCGCGTAGCGCAATCAGACGGAAACGACGTTCCAGATTTTCGGCAAACTGTGCGCGATCAATATCATTATTACCATCGACACGACGCCGCAGATTCCCCACCACTCGTGAACTCACCTCTTTTAGCAACTCCGGATCAATGTTTTCTTCCGTATCGTGCATCAGGCGTTCTTCCATCTTATGCAGACTCTCAATCGCTACACCGGCCATGACCGCGCGGGCGCTCTGTAGTTCACGGCGATGACCTACTTTATCAATCCCTTCAACACCACGTAGCAGCACGGGCAGTAAAATGACCCCGACAAACAACGAGAACAGGATGACGCCGGTAGCAATAAACACCAATTCGTAGCGAGCCGGAAACACCTCGCCATTACTAAGGTAAAGGGGAATTGACAGCACGCCGGCAAGCGTAATTGCACCACGCACCCCGGCAAACGAGGCGATCAGCAACTCACGAATACCGTAAGTGCTGTACTCCATGGGATGTTTTTTCAGGAAACGTACACTGATGCGCTGCATTATCCACAACCAGCCAAAACGAACAATCATCAGTGCGGCGTAGACCAGCACGATGTCAGTAAATAGCACCCATAACTCAACATTGGGATCAGCCTTCGCCTCAACGATTGAGGTTTGCAGAATACCCGGCAATTGCAGGCCAAGCATCAGGAAAACCATACCGTTAAAAACAAATTCCAGCATCTGCCAGACACTGTTGGCGCGCAGGCGCATAGCCAGCGGCGCCTGACGAATAATGCCGGAACGGGTAATCGTCATCCCGGCGGCAACCGCAGCCAAAATGCCGGAAACCCCCAAATGTTCCGCAATCAAATAGGAAGCAAACGGTAACAGCAGCAGCAGCACGGTCTGCGTTGCCGGATCGTCACCGCTCAAACGGCTAAACAGCCGCAGTGATTTACCGTACAACCAGCACACAACAATCCCCGCCAGCAAACCGCCAATTGCCACTTTCGCAAATTCGAAGGTCGCCCCGGAGACAGTAAACACCATGGTTCCCATGGCGACCGCCACCGCGAATTTAAGCGATACCAAGCCGGAAGCATCATTCATTAACGCTTCCCCTTGCAGTATCGCCATGATCCTTTTCGGGATGCGTCCCTCACCAACAATACCGGAGAGCGCCACGGCATCGGTTGGTGATAATACCGCAGCGAGGGCGAACGCCGGAATCAACGGGATGCCCGGCACCAGCCAGTAGATCAGATAGCCAATACCGACAACCGTGATCAATACCAGCACCAACGCCAGACCGATAATTTCACGACCACGCTGAAGAAATTCACTGGTCGGCATTTTCCAGCCATCAGCAAACAGTAATGGCGGAATAAACAGCACCAAAAACAATTCAGGATCAAAATCAACGTGCAAACCAAAGGTTGGCCAGGCGAGTAAAGCGCCAGCAGCGATTTGTACCAACGGTAACGGGATTTGGAACGGAATAATACGTGCAGCAACGCCTGAGAGCGATACCACCAATGTCATGATGAGTATTGTAAAAAAGATTTCCATGCTTTCCTTGTAGCCTCTTCCAACAGGCGAGAACAGTGCGCAGCATCGTCACCAGATGCCTGCTAAGCAGTTTAAAACAAAAAACCGATACGTTTAAAACAAATAGGGGGATATTGAGAAAAATTAAAGATGATTCTGACGTGAATACCTGCAACGAACGCAAATCAGGGGGGACTTAACGCCGCAATGATTCCGTTCGGCAAGGTGAATAACAGTAAAAACAGCCGTTCAGGCACCAAAAGAAGTCAGGGGCAATCGGCATTGCCCCCGGAAACACGATTATATCGCCCACCCACCCGCGTAAAAGGCCACCAGCGCCACGGCAATCAGCCACGTGCCGATATTCAGCTTACCACCTTCGCCGGCAAACACGCGCCCCACCACCAGGGCGCCAAAACCCAGCATTATGCCCGTCACAATGTTACAGGTCAGGACGATAAACACCGCCGTCAACAAGCCAGACATCGCATCAACGGAGTCACTGAAGTCAATCTTCGCCACATTACTTAGCATCAGCAACCCAACGTACATGAGTGCGGGCGCTGTCGCATACGCCGGGACCAGATACGCCAGCGGCGACATAAACAACATCAACATAAACAAAATGCCAATAACAATGGCGGTCAATCCGGTCTTACCACCGGCGGCGGTACCCGCGGCTGATTCAATATACACGGCGGCAGGCGAGGCGCCCACCAGACCGGCGAAAAGGCTACTGACGGAATCGGTCGTTAATGCCTTGCCGCCGTTGATAATTTGCCCGTGTTTATCCAGTAAATTCGCCTGCCCGGCCACTGCCCGAATAGTCCCGGTCGCATCAAATACCGCAGTCATTACCAGCGCCAGCACACTCGGTAATACCGCAGGTTTTAACGCACCCGGAATATCCAGACTCAACACCAGCGTGTTACCTTGCGCATCAAACAAGCTCGGCAGCGCAAATATACCCTGAAATTTCACCGCGGGATCAAGCAACAAACCCAGTACTGAAATAATGATGATGGTCAGCAGAATACCGCCTGGTACGCGCCGTTTTTCCAGACCAAAAATGACCGCAAGGCCTGCCAGCGCTATCAGTACCGGGAATGAGGTGAAATGACCCAACGTCACCGGCAACCCTACTTGCGGATTTTTAATCACCAGCCCCACACTGTCGGCGGCAATCAGAAGTAAAAACAGACCAATACCAATGCCAGTGCCATGCGCGATCCCCATGGGCAAATTACGCAAGATCCAGGCGCGAATGCCCGTGGCGGAAATAATCGTAAATAAAACCCCCATCAGGAAAACGGCGCCCAACGCCACCGGAATACTGAGATGTTGCCCCAAAACCAGGCTGAAGGCAGTAAATGCCGTCAGGGAAATGGCACAACCTATCGCCAGCGGTAAATTAGCCCATATCCCCATGATGATGGAGCCGAAACCAGCAACCAGGCAAGTTGCAACAAACACCACCGTGGGCGGAAATCCGGCTTTTCCCAGCATACCCGGCACCACAATCACCGAATAGACCATCGCCAGAAAAGTGGTAAAGCCGGCCAAAATTTCCTGGCGTACACTGCTACCGCGAGCAGAAATTTTGAACCAGGCATCGAGAGAACCGTGGGTCTGTTGAGACTGAATCGACATCAGAAATAACCTCTGAGATAACTTAGCTGGGTCTATGCGCGGACGCCGTTGTAGGTTCTCTGTTGTGTGGGGTAATGACAACCCCACCAGACCATAACGGTGTTGTTCAGACAGAAACACGCCGTGATTTCGCGGCCAACGGCTCCCGCAGTAAATCCGGCATGATAAAAAAGCGAATGATTATCCTGCCTTTAACACCGCCCTTTCAACTGCTGTTTGCCATGAAATAGGCATAATTATTGATCTGACAACGTGTCGACAATAAAACAGGGTGAAAATCCTGCTTTAGACCGCGACCAGACATGGACGATCGCCTAAGTTTCCTCACTGTTTCCCGGATCCAGTAAAATTGCCCCGGTACCTTGCAGCGCCAGGCGATCGCCTGGATTGCGTAACGGACAATCATGCATCGACAAACAACCACAACCAATACAGCCGTCTAAATCATCACGTAGTCGCGTCAACGTTTCGATACGCTTATCCAGTTCCCCGCGCCACTGTTCGGTCAGCGCATTCCAGGCTTTGACCGATATTCTTTTATCCGTTGGGATACAGGCAAGGCTGTCACTGATCGTCGACAACGGAATACCAATACGTTGTGCAACTTTGATGACCGCGACCCGACGCAACACATCACGGTTATAGCGTCGTTGATTACCCGCATTACGCGTGCTGGCAATCAGGCCTTTCGCTTCATAAAAGTGCAATGCGGAGACGGCAACACCGCTGCGTTTTGCCACTTCACCTGGCGTCAGTACCCGTTTGGGGCTGGTACGATCTTTTTTCATTTAGCACTTTACCTCAAGTTAACTTGAGGAATTATACTTCTTCATCATCATAACGGCGACGTTAAAATCTCACATAAAGGATAGAGTCATGATGCATAACGAAATCATTTATTCTCTGACTGACTGGATTGAGAAAAACTTAGACAAAACTTTATCGATTGATGAAGTAGCCGCCAAATCAGGCTATTCAAAGTGGCACCTGCAACGCATGTTTCGTGGTGTGAAGAAACAGACACTGGGCGGCTATATTCGGGAGCGCCGTCTGACGCTGGCAGCGGAAGCGTTATGCCTAACACAGCGTCCGGTGTTCGATATTGCCATGCAATATGGCTATGATTCACAGCAAACTTTTTCCCGCGTATTCCGCCGACAGTTTTCGCAAACACCGACCGCGTATCGTCATACCATGTGCCACCAGCGTGCTGCACAACCCCACAGAGTTAACTTCAGCTATAGCGAAAACACAGGCCAGGCCGTGGAAGAGCATTGCACAGGGCGTTAAAAAAACGCCCTGTGCGGGAGGCGACAAGCAGATACATCCATCGCCCGATACAGAGAAAAAAACATCACATTCACCTCTTCCTCCATCGTCATTCCGCCCGGCAGCAGCTCGGTTGCCCCAGCCAGCCCGCACAACAACACGGATCAATGAGAAAAACGGACATCACTTAGCGCCTGGCCCATCAGGCAAATTTTACTTGCCACTTTAGCCCTGGGCAGTACTCGAAATCGTCACGTACTATGTGGACGCTCCGGTTTCTCCGCACCGTCCGTGTCCACATTGACTGCGACAATAACCCCTACTGGGCCAGGCGCTTAGCCTCATCCTCACATATCTCATCCTGCCGACGCCTAAAAAAGAAACAAAACTGATAAATATCAATATGATATATCTAGATCACAAAAAACAGGCGCGCAATATAAATTTTATTTAATTTTTAAAATGCAATGATATAATGTGATCTGTGTCACATAAATGACTTGCCAGCACCAGGGGAAGATTTCCTGACGTCTTTTCCGCGCTATCGGTGACACCTGTCAGGGTGTATCGCTTGCAGAGGTTTATCATAACCATGTTAACTACCAGCTTTGTTGTCATGCGTTGGGAACTGCTGAGCGCAGTGATGATGTTTTTAGCCAGTACGTTTAAAATAAAATGCCATCAAACCAGCCATAATATTATGGCGTTTGTGTTTGGCAGTATTGGTATTGGGATGTCTTGCTGGTTCGTCACCGGTTTGCTCGGTATTACGCTGAGTATGGAGAACATCCATAATTTTTTAGAAATTTCCAAAAATACCCTTGTTGATGTAATGAGCCAAACCCCGACTAACTGGCCATTGCCTTAAGCGCTTATCCTTCCGCCTGGCGGAATTGAGGCAACCCGTTCGTACTCGAACAGTGCATAGATAGGGGGCCGCGGAGGAATATTTCCCCGGGCAATAGTGCAATATCATCACACTTTCTTCGGCATTGTGGGCAATGGAACATCTTCATTTCCCACGGGTGCAAGTTTCTTTATGTCATGCTGCTGAATCCACATTTGACCCATCATTTGATTTAATCCCACGTCCAACCCGGTCATCAGTCCCGCACAAGGTGTAAACGTCAGTTCGCCAAAATAGATCTGCCCTTGCCGGAGGTACCAGTCGACACGGACATAATCAAACTCACTGGCTAATGTTTTACTCAGTTCCAGTACCGTACGCAATGCCGCCTCTTCAGCGGAAATGTCCAGCCCCGTATCACGGATTTTATAGAAAACATCATGCAGGTTATTAACATAAAAATTCATCGATAAATCCGGATTACTCCGATTATAGATGACCTGCAACACATATTCGAAACGACCATCTCGTTGGTTAAACATATGGAATTTGTAATCAATAGGCAGACTATGTCCATCGCCAATATATTGCTCTACCAAAATTCGCGGTTGAATGTAGCGATAATGGATTTCACGTGACTCACAGGAAAAATCCTTATGTAACCATACATTACAGCGATTAATGATACGTTGTTTCTGTTGCGCATCGGGCTCTTCCAACAAAATTTCAACCATATTGGAGCCATGATTGGGTTTAATCACTGTATTCTTCCATGATGGCAGGCTGAGCAATGTAGCTGGATCACTGGTCTCATGGATCAACGGGATCAAATATTTTTCACCAATCGTTTTGGCAACATGGTCCCGTACGAAATATTTATCCGCCAGACGGCCATAACGTAGGTAGTCACCGTTAATAAACTTTCTATACAGAACTTTCTCGTTAAATAATTTCGGTGAATGTATATTAGGAAATTGTTTGAATTTAAAAAGATAATAGATGCCATCCTGATACTTCCAGGGCATCTTTTTGACGAAATAAAGAACACTCCGCCTTAACTCATCTTTAAATTTCAACATAACAAACCTCGTTTATAAGTTTTATAGTTGAGTGACTGAATTTGCATTTTTTGGATGATGCCGTTTTTAAAGAAGTAATTCATTACAGTAAGAGATAATAACTCTGTGATAAAAACGCCCCATGCGGCCCCCATCAATCCCATAAGATTAATTAATCCATAGGACAAAGGAAGACTGACCAGCATCAGACAAATTATTTTTATCAGGAGATAATGGAATCCCCCTTCTTTGATTATATAACGATATGCGACCGTACCCATAGCAGAGCAGCAGGTTGCCATAGATAATAATGTAATGAGACTTCCTGATTGTGTGTAGTCTTTACCATAAAGCAGCATAATTATCGTCTCGCCATATTGCGAGACGATAAGAAACATCAACAATGAAACTATCATGGCATAGCCATTAAGCCTTGATGTCAATATGAATGACACTTCCGACTTTTCTCTGAAAATACCAGAAAAACAAGATGTTATAATTGCCAGTGGAATAAAAATCCATGAAGCAGCAATCGTATTCGCGGCAGCGAAAAGGCCGAGATCCTGTGCAGAACCGACACCCACCAAAAAAAATTGTGTTGCTTTAACCTGAATAGAAATAAAAATACCGGATATTGCTAACGGTAATCCAGCATACAATAAATATCTAGAATAGGTTTTGTTTTCTTTTGGTGATAAATGAACATCAGTGTTTCGCTGATAAAACATATACCGTTTTATCAGATAAGGAACAAAAGCCGCAGCAACAATGGAAAATGTTAGCCACAATGGATTTAATCTTAATCCGGCAATTGAAAAACTAATCGCAAAGCTCAATAACATACCAACGGAATTAGCGATGGTATTTAAACGCGATGCCAACAATGCATTGTTATAAACACTGAAGATGTCTTGTGTCACAAAAAGCGCCGCGAGAAATGCAGCTAATGCAAACACGAAAAAATTCTTTGGCATAGTAAATCCTACCCACAACAGCACAGGGAGTGACAGCATCAACAGGATGCGCATGCGCATCTTCCTTGTTACATTCATCAAACGCATCCCTTTCTGTACACTCTTACAAATCTGTTTGAAGAGTAGAGTTTCTGTTCCAAAGATCGCAACTGTCTGAACGACTGAAAAAAGAGAAACTGAAAAAGCCATCTGACCAAAAACAGTCGGGCCGAAAGATTTGGCGACATACGACGTAACAAATATCACACCAAAAACAGAGACAATTTTTTCTGACATCATCCAGATAGCATTAGATATTGCGCTGTGTTTCATTGCCGAATCCTTTGTATTTCTAACGCATTGCGCTCTTTTTAATCCACATCCTTGTGTACAACTGAAAATTACACACGGCAAACGCTTAAGAAGTAAAATTCTCAAATTTTTCCGTACTCAAAAAGCATTCTTTCCTGACGATAGATTCGAAAAGTGTCTTTTTTCTGGATCGAGTTTCCATAAAAATTATTTTAATTTTAATCGTTTAGTGTTCCATACCCAGCACAAAATAGCCATTTCCTCGTCTAAAAACGTCACGTGATCTGTCAGCATTATCATTTCTCTTTTTCCTGAGCTGAATCTATAACAAAATTCATCATTGAGAAAGCCAGCCGAAGTCAATTACAACAAAAATAAGACAAATCTCATGATGATATTTCCACAAGATAACTTAACTTAATCTTTGCAATTCAGTCAGCACGCCTAATATCACCATATTAATATCTTGTCAAATCAGTACCAGATATTATAACAGTGATTATCATTCATTAACTGATTAGAAAGGTACGAGCATTTATGAGAAAGTCACGATATAGCGAAGAACAAATCACCAATGCGATTAAAGCTTCTGAATGCGGCATTAAAGTTAAGGAAATCTGTGTTGATCTTGGGATTTCTGAAGCAACATTCTATAGTTGGAAGAAAAAATACGCAGGATTATTCTCTGAGGAAGGCAGAAAAATCAAAGAGTTGGAAGAAAGCCTGCAATCCATGATTCGGGAGGTACATGAACTCAAATCTGATAAAAAAATGCTACAAAGCGTGGTCAAAAACTTCTTTACCACTAACGATAAGCGTCAGGCCGTTAATTTTCTGCAAGATACTTATGAAATCGGGACCCGCAGAAGCTGCCGCTTATTAGATATCAGCCGAAGTGTTTATCATTACCCGACGAACTTTAATAGTCATTAAAGCCACTTTTTTCTGTTAATTTATTTAGAGTGTTTCTTAAATATAAATATGTGCATTAACAAATAATGCCATTATTTACTGGTGTTTTGGTTGCCAAACTGATTTTTTTTCTGAAAAAATTTCAACATCCTCTTTTAAATGTGGCTCATATCAAGCTATTTCCAGCGGCGTTTACTCTTTTTAATAAGTAGACGCTGCTGACCATCATGTTACTTTTTTTTAACCTGGAATGTTTTCTCATCCTCCCCCGTCCTTCATTACTTTTCATCCACCATAAATTGGTGGCACTATTTTTTTACCCCACTTAGCTAACCAATGGATGATGTAGAGTAACGATTTTTGCTAAAAAATACTTTAAATAATCTTATTTATTGTGACGTTTTTTGGTCAAGTATGCCGCAATACCCGCTTATGATTGCGTTAAAATCTTAACTATTTTGTGATAACGCAGTCACCATACAGCATGGTGAGGGGTGAGAAGTTGACTAAAGCCCGGATCGAAAGACACGTAAGAAATGTGTCAGGGCATCAAATTTATCCAGTAACATATGTTGACTTTCTTGTATAACAGCCAAAATACATTAACGATTATTCTTATAGTATTCTCTTAGCCATTTATGGCAGGCACCGCCGAATGACGGAGAAACAGATAAGTACGATGGAAGCACGCGGTGTGATCATAATCACGAAACGTGAATAAAGTGATCATCGCTATCACATCAGATAGCATGAGCATCAGCCTGACCGGCTCACAGGGAGTTTATGGCGGATCACACGGTAAAAAATCGCCCCGTTGCGCCAATATGATTACGGTTGTAACAACTGCCGCACCGGTACGCCGAATGGCGATCGACAAAATAGATGGGCAGATGCGTGACCCGTGGATGTCGAGCTGAAGAATGAGCGGCGTCACATTGCGCGCCACACAGGTTGCGGTATAGGAAAGTGAAGATACCGGGGCGGTTCCCATCCCTGCCGCATTCCAGCGACCAGAGAACCCGGTGCCCACATTGGATGCTGAATCACTGCCAATGGGATCCGATGTGATACCCGTCCACTGGAAAGTAACATAGCCATTAGGCTGATTGCAGTTGTAGTTTGCGTGGCCGCTGGTGGAGGCCTGGTAACCGCAGTAGTTACTGTTCCCCCTTACTGGCGAGGTACTTATTCTGATCAAATCAGCACGAATAGTACTGAGATTCCTTAACCCTGATCTGGATTTTGTCACCGGAGGTGGCATAACGGGTTATTGGCGCAGACTGCCAGTAACGCCTAAACGCGTTGCCCGAATCCAGATGCGTCAGACGAATACCAACATACGGGAAATAGGTGGCGAAATAATGGGGATTACCGTCAATAGCGCCCAGATCAAAATAACCGCCAACCCGATCATCTCCATTGGTGGCAAATACTTCAAAGATCTGACCGGCATCGCTGGCATCGCATTCGTACAATACTTTGTCCGGGTCAGGGTAGCGCACCCCGGAGGTGAAACCGAACACACGGCTACCAGGTAGCATCCCCACGGGTGGCAGATAAGTATTGGTCAGGTTGACCTGATCGAGACCGGTGCTGATACCACAGAGGTCACACCCGGCATTAATCGATGGCGAAACGCGGCGGCATTGCGCTGAAGCGGACAAGCTAACGCTGGTCAGCAGTAGCAAGAATAATCCTGCCCACAGTCCTCGAACAATATTCATAAATATGTCTCCTGAAAAAAGTGGGCAGCTCAACGACACGGTGCATTTAATAACTGGATTGGCGCATCACTTATCGGTTGCCCCCGGTAACGAAGACGACACTGTTGATTGTCACGTTTTCCCCAGCGCAGCAACAAATCACCGACAGGTTTATCACTGCGTAAATACACCTGACTGCCCATGCCGATATTTTTACCGGCCACGTCAAATACAACAGTCCCCATGGGGATGGTGTCGTTATTATCCCGCTGTGCCGTGATCAACAATGCTTGTCAACGCTGTGTCCTGAAGTGCAACCGCACCATCGCGCCGGCATACGGAGCCACACGTTGTTGTCCGTCTTCCAGCTCTGTTTTGTTGCTCATCCCCTGAGGGTTAAGTGCAACGCTGTTGTAGCGATAAGGAATCAAAGCCGGCGCCAGCGCATAGCCAAAACGATCAACCTGAGCACCTTGCACACCCATCACTTGCGCGCCATGGGCGCCAGGCGCTTCAATCAATGCAAACGTGTCGCCAATATTAGGCCCAAGCGTCACGCCGCCACGATGGCCGACCACGGCGCCCTGCAACCCCAGAGATCCCTGCCAGTACTGACGCGCAGAAGAAACAGACCCCGTGACATTGGTGTAAGGCAGCCGGGTTTGCAGGTTACCGCCCCAGATATGCTGTTTGCTGTGGTCATCGGTGCTGAAATTAAGTCCATAGCTGACCGGTTGCTCAATGCCGGCACTGCCGGAAATCACCGACTGATAGTTACTGCCCTGCCCTTTACTGTGATTGGTGGCCAGAGAAACATCAGGCGCCGACAGCGAACGTCCGAGCGGGAAGGACAACGACAAGGCGGTCACCGTTTGCGTGGTACTGACAAAAGCACCGTTATATGCGTTGCTGTTTAGCCCGTTACTGCCGCCAATAGTATTTACTTCCAGGCTGCGGGTTCGTGTCACAGACAAATTAAGCACCACTCCGTTACCGAAGGTT
This sequence comes from Enterobacterales bacterium, assembly GCA_015655145.1. Taxonomy (GTDB): domain Bacteria; phylum Pseudomonadota; class Gammaproteobacteria; order Enterobacterales; family Enterobacteriaceae; genus JAATFO01. Next base: position 13,435 of record JAATFO010000097.1, read on the forward strand.
TTGCCCCAGCCAAGCTGCAGTTGGTTATCCCTGCCGCGCGCATCGCGGTAATCCTGGGTAGAGGCGGAAATCATCAGGTTACCCAGACTCGCCAGTCCCTGATTAACCGAAATGTCGAAACGTGAACGTTGACGCGAAGATCCTGATAGCCCGCTTTCGTCTTTGCCGGTGACATAACGCACACCAAAAACATCATTCAGATCGCGAAAGCCTGCTGTCGAATAGCGGTAACCTGCGACGGAGAGCGTGGTATCGGTAGGGCTAAACGTTCGGCTATAGGAAAGATGCATCATCCAACCGGAGGTGCCACCTTCGGGTAAACGGGCAAATGAATACGTGGTATCCAGACCAAAGGCACCCAGCATATTGCTGTAGACGCCCCCCAACATTAGCGCCTGGTAGCCGTCAGCCAGTTGGCCGCCACTGTTCAGTGTCAGTGTATTGTTGAGCCCGTGTTGCCAGGTCAGTTCAGTGAATACGTCATTATCGCCAACATAACGCGTACAACCAACAATGGCGGAGTAGCGCGAAAAACCAGGGCGAATGGACTCCGGGACTGCGGAAAACGGTACCGTAAAGGTATTCAGACTGCCGTCCGCCTCCTCGACGACCACAATCAAATCGCCAGCATAGTCGGTGGCGTAAAGATCATTGATGGTAAAAGGACCCGGCGCTACCGTGGTTTCATACAGGGTACTGTTGCCTTGCCTTATGGTCACTTTGGCATTGCTCCTCGCAATGCCCTGGACCATTGGCGCATAGCCGCGCAATGAATCTGGCAGCATCCGCTCATCAGAGGTCAGTTGAATACCGCGAAATCCCACCCCGGAGAAGAAGTGGCCATCGGTAAACCCTTCCCCCAACAGTATTTCACTGCGCCACGGTAGAATTGCGCGCTGCACATAACGACGACGGGTGTCCCAGCGACTACCGGTATCATTGTCGTGACGGTAGCTGGACTGTTGGCGATAACGCCACAGACCCAGATTGACGCCGCCATTAATGCTGGCATAGGTTGAATCACGCCCCTTCAACTGACTATGGCGATAACTTACATGGTACTGGTTGAGGTTATAATTGATAAACGCCATCGACTCGCCGTGATCAAGGATGGCGGCATTGATGCTGCCGCGCGGACGCGCAGCCAGTAAGGCCTGGGGGATGGACAGATCCACCCGTAATTGCGGCATGTCGACATGAACAATAATGTCTTTGATGGTCTGTGCCACCTGCCCACAGTGGCCCGTGACGGATTCAGGGAGATTTTTCAGCCCAAAGCGCACCAACTGAGCACGATCAAAACAAGGGTGTACTTGTTGGTTGTCACGGCGAATAAAATCAACCTGATCGCGGTCGAAGAATACACCATTGATGAACAAATCAACCGGATAGCGTCCCGGTGCCACGGTATCCTGCTGGTTAAATTGGTTAAGCTCACGGTTACTGAGCACACTGCCGCGTCGCAAAGAGGCATCAAAGGTATAATTCTCGGTATTTGCCTGTGCCAATGGCATGCCGCTGAACGGTAACATCAGATAAAAAACACAACGGTATCGTGCCAGTAATGGCAACCTGGGGGACAACATCAGGACCTCCCTGTCCTTTTTCAGCGTGGCAACATTACCGTGCGTGAAACTTCTGCATCATAATCATTATTAACGTTGAGCATGACTGTCAGCTCACCTGCCGTTAAACGCGCCACCGCGGGCCAGTCGGCCTGAGAATACGGTGGCAACATATCAGCTTGTTCGATAGCGATATGTTTATTGCCGTCGATCACCAACGCCTGGCTGATACTGGCGTAATACGGCGTGGGGTTGCTGACCAGCAAGCTCTTTCCTGCACGCTGAATACGCAGTTGATCGATAACATGGCTTGTCTCTCCAGCCAATCCTTCAGGGCGATAGAACAGTTTCACTCTGTTGGTAACCAGGAGCATCAGCTTATTTTCAGAGCCTGGCCCAGTAGGTATTATTGTCGCCGTCAATGTGGACACGGAAAGCGCGGAGAAACCGGCGCGTACACGTAGTACGTGAGGATTTCGCGCACTGCCCAGGGCCAAAGTGGCAAGTAACATTTGCCTGATGGGCCAGGCCCTTATCATTGTCATTCTCTTTTATGGCAGGAACTTGCAAAAAATTAAGATAAAACAGCAAATCACGGTCATCAGGTAAATTTTTTCCCGTGAACATTAAACGAACCCGTTGCCCGCTATGCGGGCTCACACGAAATATCTGCGGCGTGGCAATAAAAGGCGCATCCGCATTGTCTGGCGTCGAATCTTTATTACCGCTATCGAGCCAAACCTGTATCAGCGCCAGTACATTATCGCCATTGGTAAACTGTAATTTTTTTTCACCTGCCGCCGCCGGGTAAATCACCCGGCTTCCCGGCAACGTAACACGGGCAGTGGCTGGATTGATGGCGGAAAACATCAGGCAGGGCAGAAGTAACACCCAGAAATAAACTAAGCGAATTGTGTACGCCATAAAATAAACCCGTCAATAAGGCACATTATTCAGCGCAGTCCGAATAAAACAGACAGCGTGAGTGTCATACCTGTTATCGGGTACATTGCCGATGTCCAGGCAATGTATACACAGGCAGATTGCTGACGAATAAAGCGCATTGCGCTCAACGTTCTGCAACAGGCAATCTGTCGGATATACCGATATGGTTTGTCATTAACCAGGATTATTTATAGGTAATGGCAAACTGTGCACTGGCGATAACTGAGCCAGCTGAAACCCCTGATCCTTCAGCGTAATAACGAGCTACCCGATCCTGTGAGGTCGACGTGGCGCCCTGAGTTAAGGTCATGGCGCTTGAGTGCACGGCTGATCCAGCGGAGAATGACAACGGTGTCGAGGCATCACTGTCCCGTAACTGGATAGCAACATTGGCGACATCGCCAGCATTACCCTGGTTACCATTGGCGGTGGGATTATTGGCTACAAAGACGGTTTTAATCGCCGTATCAGACGTCGCCGTACTGCAACCAGTCAGGTTTACGGTGAAAACAGTATCGCCTGCGGCAGCACCGGCGGTGTTGAGTTCATTGACAGACACCGTAGGCTGTAAGACGACGGGACTGACTTCAGTCCCGTTAATATTGACTGAACAGGTTTGCGAACTCACTTCACCGTTGAAATGCACGGTATTGGCAGAATCCACGCTGGCGATAGCCGGAACAGAAAACAGCATAAAAATCACTAACTTTAGTTTCATCATAAATTCCCTTTAATTGCTTTTTGTCAAAGCAGTCCTGCCAGTCAGTATTTACTGAGGCGATAACATTACCCGGTATGATGCGTCATTATTTTCATATATGACTGGAAATACATTCTATCAAAATATCTGTTCAGCCAATAGACATTTTATTGTCCGTAAAAAAAAGAATAAGAATCTTTATATTTAATAAATAAACATATACATATCAATGCGTAAAAGTATTTATTATTTGCAATCCGGTTAAACATAATTTGAAACTCATTTGCCACATCGATATTTTACTTATCACGCAAAAGTGTTATTTATTTTGCGATAATGTTAAATACCTATTTATTTATCGCGAAATAGCAATACCCCGCTCAGCCGAAACGCCGGGCGACAAGGGTATCTGGTCGTTAAATCGGCGATCTTTCCGGGTAGCGGAGCGCGTGCACCAGCCCGATTATCGTCGAGGCATTACCGAAGACCGCAATGATAACCCGCCAGTGGTATTTCAGGTTACAATCACATCGATTATTTGTTAACAAATGCCTTAGCGCGGCTCTCATCAGGCGTTCTTACCGCCGTCAGTTTGGACATGAACAGCGCGCAAAAATCCTCACATACAGGCAGTAGGTAGGGATTTCGAGCACTGCCCAGGGACAAAATGGCAAATAAAATAGCGCAATGGGGCAGAGTTTTATGGCCGCGAATGCTGTCGGCACACAACTGGCGCCGACTGAACTCGCGGTATGGGTAGCGGAAATGCCGCCATTTTTCTTGCCTGCTGCGAAGTAACATGAGACGGACGTGAAAAAAATCGCGGCTCATTTTATGCTTAGCGGCGCCTTTGCCAGGAATAAAACTTATGTCTGAAAAACAGCTAACTTTCGACTCGCGCAGCCATCAACTGACCAACATCAATGTCTGGACCGCCGACAGTCAATGGCTGGTTTATGATGTGCGTCCTTCCGGCGCATCTTTTACCGGGCTAACCATTGAACGCGTGAACGTCAACAACCGTGTCACCGAGGTGCTTTATCAGGCGAAAGACGGAGCGCATGTCGGCGTAGTCACCGCCAGCCCGGATTTACCCGCACGCTATGTCTGCATTCATGGCCCCGAGCACCCGGATGACAACTGGCAGTACGATTTCCACCATCGACGCGGGGTGATCATCAAAAATGGCACCGCAGAAACACTCGATGCCTGCGATATCACCCCCCCCTTCACACCGGGTGCATTGCGTGGCGGCACACATGTCCATGTATTCAGCGCCGACGGTAGCCGCCTCAGCTTCACCTATAACGATCATGTTATGCATGAATATAACGAGGCAGAAGACCGACGTAACGTGGGGATTGCCATACCACTGCATGCTGTCCGGCCGCAGAAACAGCATCCGCGAGAATATGATGGTAGCCACTTTTGCCTGCTGGTCAGTCAGACAACCGTAACCCCGCATCCCGGTAGTGATGAGATTACTCGCGCCTGTGAAGAAGGATGGGTGGGCGATCGCGGGTACCGCAAAGCAGACGGCGCAAAGCAGCGTTGGGCGCTGGCATTTATTGGCGATACGCTGGCCGCGGATGGCCGCACGGTGCCAGAAGTCTTTATTGTTGATCTACCTGAAAACATCGCGAATTACGCCCTGCCGGGTGATGCCCCGCTGGAAGGCACCGAACATCGTTTGCCCGCGCCGCCGCGTGGCGTACAACAACGCCGTCTCACCCACACGCAACATCGCCGTTATCCTGGACTGGTCCGTCAGCCGCGCCACTGGTTGCGTTCGGCGCCGGATGGCCACGCCATTGCGTTTCTGATGAAGGAT
>JAATFO010000028.1 GCA_015655145.1 Enterobacterales bacterium
GCTTTGTTGGCAGCAAGGCCCGACAGCACTGGCTCTGGTATGCATACAATACAAAAACAGGCGGCGTTCTGGCCTACAGCTTTGGCCCACGAACCGATGAAACCTGCCGTGAACTGCTTGCGTTGCTCGCTCCTTTTAACATCGGGATGATAACCCGCGACAACTGGGGCAGTTATGCCAGAGAAGTCCCGAAGGGATAAGCATCTGACCGGCAAGATGTTCACTCAGCGTATTGAGCGTAACAACCTGACACTGAGAACCCGAATCAAAAGGCTGGCCCGCAGAACCATCTGCTTCTCACGCTCTGTTGAACTTCACGAAAAAGTCATCGGTGTCTTTATCGAAAAATACATGTTCTACTAATCGGAGGCGCTACCCCTGAGCCATTTTCATCTCCTGTTACTCTGCAAAAAATAATGATGAAGAGTTCGTTGTATTGCTTTCCAGATTAAAACCGTAGCGAATGCTGAAATTTAGACAAACAAAACAACCAGTGAATAATGATGAGTTATTCGCACCATCGGCCATGCAGATACGTTGGCGCCTGATGGCCAGGAATTAATAGCCTGTCCTGTAAGAACTTTTTTACTGGCCGTTTTGGCCCCTGAGCAATGCGCGAAATCTTCACGTACTCCGTGTACGCCTCAGTTTCTGTGTGCTGTCCGTGTCCAAACTGACGTGTCGACGGGTAGACAGACACTCAGTTAATCGAATACACCCATGCTTCCGGCAACGTGATGCTTGTCTGATGCCGGACTTTATCGTGGTGCTTTCGCGATGAAACCGCCATGCAAGCTATGCTTTCATGTGGACAAATTGATGTAGGCGCTGCAGTTACGCAGTGCTGCCAGAAAGGTACCCCGACAGGCCGTACTCAACAGCGCGTGATGACTGTAGCGTTGCATCGTTCATTTTTTCATGAAGAAAAGATGCGATCATTTTATATATCGACTGACCCACGGTCAATTTAATTTCAACCCGGCAATGGACGAATTACAGCGTTTGCTGCGCAAGATCTTGCCCCGGGGCTTGTTGATGGTTGCCTTCTGCAACGACGTTTACGTGACCTCTGGCAGGTAACATTTTAGCCAGGGGAAAAACCGGGATACTAAAGATTGACAATCAAAGCGAAAGTGACGGAATCTGTCGTGGTAAATAGCGCATCAATTGACCGTCAGTCAGTTCCCTGATACTGTTTACCCTTGTTCTTGCCAGGTGTATCTCATCTGGTTAATACTAAAGCCTTTATTGCTTTTTTTGGAAAATATGATGGTAGAAAAAGCATCAGCCCTCGCCAGGGGGAAAGTCCGGGTCAAGTCGGTTATGCATACCAGAACCAAACCGGCAGAAGTGCGGCTCGATGAATTAATGGGCGCTGCCGAGAAGTTATTCCTCGCAAAAGGCGTGGATGCAACGACAGTGAGCGAGATAGTTGAAGAAGCTCAGGTGGCGAAGGGGACATTCTATCATTATTTTTCGTCTAAAAACGATATGTTAGTCGCGTTGGGACAACGTTATACCCAGCAATTTCTTGCACAACTTGAAAAGGCTGTCAATCATTGTGCTGAAGGCGATTGGGTCGGGCGGTTAAGAGCATGGATCCATGCCAGCGTTGAAATCTATATACAGACTTATCAAATACATGACATCGTCTACACCAATCATCATCATCATGATCGTACCAATCAAGCGAAAAATATTATCCTGGACCAACTGATCGCGATTCTTGATGGCGGGCAGGCGGCGGGGGTCTGGTCTCTGCATAATATCAGGATTGTTGCTCTGTTGATTTACTCGGGTGTGCATGGTGCAACAGATGATGCGATTGCCGCACATATTGAAGACTGTACGGCTTTTTCTCGCAGTATTTCAGACGCCTGCCTGCGGATGCTGCCTGAACCTGAACACCATGGCTGAGCGTAGTGACGTTGTTAGAGAAATGCGGGGCAACGACTGCGGGTATGATTTTCAGCATGTGTTGGCACGTTCAGACAGATGGTGTGCATCTCAATAAAACTGCCTGGCGCAGTATATTCAGCGGGCCTCACAGCGAGAAATGAGAGCCATGATGTTCAAGGCGATGTTTCTGCATGAGGACAAAATAGATATTGCGGGCGGCATCACGAGAGAACGCAACCAGATTCCACCGTAGCCCGATCCATCCTCACCGTGAAAAATTCGCGGGTATACGGGTCTCTTTCTCCATGATCTTTATACGGTTCAGCGCCAATATTAGCCGCCTTGTTCTAATTCCTGGGGGCATTTAATGCCATTCATTCAGCCACGGCGTTGGTATAACCACGAGACAGCTGCGCGGCCATGTCAGGCTCGTTACAGGTGGCACTGGCGCACGCTGAACACGACTACCACATGTCTGTCATATGTGCGAGATGGTGGGATTGGTTGTCTCGGCAATGAAATAAAAGCCGTTATCATCCGTATAGCCGGATGATAAGTGGGGGCTTATAGACGTTATCTCGGGTCATGGGTATTGTTGGTGGAGACGAAATTAGAGGCGTATCTGGCTAACCGGCCAACGTGTATGTCATTTGAAATATCACCGAGATGGTTTAATATTAATGAAGACGGTGGTACTAAAAAATATGATATTGAATCAATAACGTGCATACATAATGGTTATTGGTTGATAATATTAGTATTGTTACCAGTATTATGGATCATCGTGTGTCATGATACTGGCCACCATTTATTAAATGCTGTGTGTTTGGTTATGAAAGTATTTATGCTATCACGTTGTGTTTACAGGCTTTATATTTTTATTTTGTTATTTTTTCATTATACCGTGGTGAAAATAACTGAGTGAGCTAGACTATTAATAAGTTAGATTTTATCTTGGGTGTTATTAATAGGACGACTCGTTAAATCAAGAGGTTTAATATGGCAGAAAATAACATTTCTAATGGTGATTTCGAAAATGGCGATTCGGACTGGTCATTTACCAGCAACGGTTCAGGGGTGAAGACAGACAATGAGGATGTTGCTACCACTAACACCTTTTGCAGTATTTCCTCTACTGAGTCGGTGGCTCAGAACTTGGGTGTGACTAGCGGTAAAAGCTATACCATTTCATTAAAGAGCCGAAGTAATCTGGTTACAGGGACGGTTGCTATTATAACCCAGGGTACCGTTGATCATCTCTGGGAGAAGAAATTTAATAACAGCTTAAGTAGCGAATGGGTAGAAGAAAAGTTTAATGTTACCATTGACAGTAAATGGGAGGCACCGCTGGTGCTGCATATTTCGGCGGATTGGGTCGAGGATACGACATTAACCGTAGATATTGATGATGTTACGATGACAGAAGATGTCTAAGTTCGTTTGTTTAGTCGTATGATGGTGACGTTTTTTCCATCTCTCAGTCTGTTAGTGGCTGGCGGAAATTTTTAGCACTGTATTCCGCCAGCTACTTTTGCTCATTACCCTACGATTATTCAGTCTCCGGCATGAGTAATGTCCTGGTGTAATCCAAACATCCTGATGCCTCTCCGACAGAACCATTTTGGTTATCTGGTCAGTTTCTGCGAAAAAGTATCGGTGCAGAGTGTGGCGCCGCGCTGGAATATTGTGGGGCAACCTTAACTTGCGCACCAAGTTCAGCTGCAGCATGCCACGGCCAGCGTGGATTGAACAACATAGCGCGACCCAGCGCCACCAGATCCGCATCGCCATGGGCCAGCGCATGTTCGGCTTCCAGTGGCGTGGTTATTAGGCCAACGCCGACGACGGGCATGCGAACCTCCTTACGAATGGCGGCGGCAAAGGGGAGCTGATAGCCTGGAGCTAATGGCGGCAGTTGTTGTCGGGAAGCATCCAGCCCACCGCTGGATACGTGAATATAGTCACAGCCACTCTGTTCGAGCGCTCTGGCCAGGGTAATGCTTTGTGCCAGATCCCAGCCACCTTCTACCCAGTCAGTGGCGGAAATACGAATACCAACAGCCACCCCGACAGGTATTGCGAGTTTGACGGCCTTGAATACCTCCAGTGTTAAGCGCATGCGATTCTCCAGACTACCACCATAGGCATCATCTCGCTGATTGCTTAATGGTGACAGGAACTGATGTAGCAGGAATCCATGTGCGCCATGCAGTTCGATAAGACGGAAACCGATACGTGCCGCGCGTTGTGCTGCCTCAGTGAAATCGCGGATCACATGTTTAATTCCCTCGCCATCCAGTACATGTGAATCAGCGTTGCCTGCTCCTGGCGCCGTGATGGAAGGTGCGACAGTTTGCCAGCCATGCACATCATTTGGCGCAATACTGCCATCACCTTCATCAGGCGTTTGCCAGGAGGCTTTGCGACCGGCATGGGAGAGCTGGATGCCCAGTGGCATGGGGGAATGCAGTTGTACAGCGCGAACAACCCGGGTCAGGGCGGCTTCGGTGTTGTCATCCCATAAGCCGAGGTCGGCATAAGTAATCCGTCCGGCTGGCGTAATTGCTGTGGATTCGACAATCAGCAGGCCAGCACCGGACAGTGCCAAATTACCCAGATGCATTAGATGCCAGTCAGTTGCCTGTCCTGCCGCTGCCGAGAACTGGCACATCGGTGCGATGACAATGCGGTTATCGAGCTGAAGCGGGCCAATGGTAACCGGTGAAAATAAGTGGCTCATAACACTTTCCTGAAAAACGCAGACCTGACGGCAGGGCCTGCAAGACCGGTGAACAAGTGCGACGTGTCCACGTTGGTTAGTGGCTGACGGCGGTGGCCGCGACGTTGGCAACCTGGCTGTCTCCGGGGCCATTGGAACCACTGATGCCAACGGCACCAACAACCTGGTTATTCACGATAATGGGCACGCCACCTTCCAGTGGCGTTACGCCAGGCGTGGAAAGGAAACTGGGCTTGCCATTATTGATGAATTTTTCAAAATCGCCGGAAGGTGATTGCAATAGTGCGGCTGTGCGAGCCTTTGCCTGCGCCACAGCGGGGCTAATTGCGATAGCGCCATCAAGTTTTTCCAGTGCCACCAGGTCACCGGCAGCGTCGACAACGGCGACACAGATCACCCAGCCGTTACGGGCGGCTTCATCTTTGGCCGCTTTGATCGCTTTATGGGCGCCGGCAAGGGAGATCGTTTGCCGGGTCAGGGTGGTTGCTGACACGTTCGATTTGGCCGGTACACTGGCGCTATGGGTAGTGGCTGCCAGTACCGGTGTTACCAACAGTACGGCTGCACAGCCGATCTTGATAATAAAGTGGGAATTTGGCAATATTTGCATAGCTCTCCTTTAGTCATGTGCTTTTATCAACATACGGAAACCGGTCATTAATTGCCTCGAGAAGTTAAAAAAATGTCGATACCCGATGTACACGTATGACGTTCGGGGTCAATTTGAACATTTTCGATGTATTTCCCTGCCTGGCTGGCAAATAACCGGTGCGTGTAGCATTATCGTGCCCACAAGTGGGAAATAAAGACCAGCATAATTTTGCCATGGACAACGAAGGGAAGTGAGGGTAAATCATCTGTCTGATGAACTTTTAAGCGTTCGACAGGCGGGCATGCACAAAGGGCTTGCCATCCGATTTCAACAAGTCCATAATGGCGTCCATTCCCGATTCGGGATTGGTGAATTTATCTTTATAATCAACGGGTTAGAGATTGTATTGGCATCTCTTTTCTCGCATCCAGAGGCGTTATTCGTTACGCGCTGGTTATTGCAATATTAAGGCGCGTTGGCAGAGTGGCCATGCAGCGGATTGCA
>JAATFO010000057.1 GCA_015655145.1 Enterobacterales bacterium
CACCTGGGAGCACATCCCGGCCTGAGGCCTTTTAGTCCTTCAGCCCATGTAACGTAAACCAGGTGACCCATCTTCCTGCGGATGAGCGAGCGGCGCAGAGCAGTCTGGCAACCTCGATGACGGTCATTCCACGATGCAGCATCAGTATGGCGATAAGCCGTCGGGCATGATTTTTATCGCGGGTCTGTTGGGCTTCTTTTCGCATCAGTCGTCGTTGTTCATCAGGAATTGCTGTTATGATCGTCATCGCTCAGTCCGGTTGGTGATTTGTGATGTTTGGCGATTGATCAGATCACGCAATTCGGACTGAGTTCCCTTCAAGTGATCTATTAATTTGAGAAGCTATTTAGTACAAAATTTTTTAAATAAAAACAAATGGAAATCCAGATGGTTTTTGAATAAAAATAAAATACCGGATAAAAATAAGGTGCCATTTTATTAGGTACTAACAAAACAATGTAAAAATATTAAAGTGGCTTTGTTTGTTGTTAAGTGGTTTAATTAACCATATCAGATTTTTTGTTTTTTTTTGTGTGTCAGAATGACGCAATGTTATAAATGTATAAAAATTTATTCTTTCCCATGTAATGAAATACTTAATTCTATAAATGTAGTTGTATTTTTAACATTATACGAAGAAATCATTTTTCTTAATATTTAAAACCGATTGGACTTCATACTAAAAAAAGACTATCATTTTTTCGCTACGACAAACGGGCAGGAGAGTCCAGTATGCAAGCGTCGGGTTATTTAAGGATGAAACTACATAGCGATCGGCAGCTTTCTATCTATACACAACATGGCTTTAATTCATTTCTACAGGCTACCAAGGACACTGCATCTACTATCTATTCAGGTATAGAGAGGGCTAGTTGGTATACATCTTGCCTCATTCCTCGATATGGTGATGTTTGCAGTGAACTGATGACAGAAGATAAGAGGTTATTCCTTTCTGTAGAGTCCGTTTTCAGATACCGCGATGTTATCCTTCATATGTTTGTTCTCTATTTTGAAATACTTGAGAAAGATAGTCAGAATCAAAACAAAGGCGGGAAAGTTCAGGGATTAACAAAAGGAGTTGCTGGGTATTTTGCTAATAGTGTATCAGCCAAAGAAACCAGAATAGCTATGTCCTATGCGTTAGCAAAAATACTAGAAAAATCTAGTATGGTTTCAAATCTAATCATTCGAAGAATATCTAAATTATCCTCCCCTATAATAATGGGGCTACAGTTCTATGGAATTGGGCAAAAGCTGCTATGGCCGCAAGGCATTTAAAAATCCTAAAGCCGATATATTATTCAATATTGTATGCTGCCCAGTTGGAAATGTTGTATTATTTTATTAAGCCTGTTCTTTCTGACATAATAGAAAAAGTTAGAAATCAAACATATAACGATATTGAGGAGTTATATGAATATTTAGTGAGAAAATATAATGTTTAAGAGCCTAATTTCTCTTTTTCTATCAGATGTGCTATTCCCGATAGTAATTGTTTTGATCGGTATATTTTTCATAAATTTCTTTCCTGAGTATTGGTTTATATTAACCCTGATATCGATTGTCATATGGATAATAATTTTTCCAATGCTAGCAGATAGATTTGATAAGTATAAATAACACAAGGAGTTGTAATGTCTAATCCCGCTTACCTATGGCTCACTGATGAAAACAATCCTCCTATTGTTGGAAGTTGTCTTGTTAGTGGTCGAGTCGGTGCTATCGAGTTAAAATCTTTTACACATAATGTAAGCCTTCCAGCCGATAATCAGACTGGAAGGCTCACTGGAACCCGTGTTCACAGTCCTGTATTGTTTCAAAAGGAATTTGATAGAGTACGCCGCTCCTTTATAAGCAGGGCAAGATCATGAACATTTTTTGTTCTAACAGTCTGGATGTTGACTTGCCTGGCAGGTTATGATCTTATCCCCTCTTTTTGAGGGTGCCAGCATGGATATTGACATCATCAAGCAGCATTTCATTATCATCCAGGATGGGCGTCAGAGCGCCAGGGTCAACTACCCCCTGTTTGATATCCTGTTTGGTGCTCTTTGCGCCATCATTGCTGGCGCTCGTGGTTGGACAGATATTCGTGAATATATCCTTGGTCATCACGATTGGTTTCGCCAGCACAAACTGTTTGAAAATGGCGTACCCGTTGATGACACGTTTGCCCGCTTGATTTCAACCATTGAACCGCAGGCTTTTCGCGAGTGCTTCCTAAGCTGGATGCGTTCGGTACATCGCCTGACTCAAGGCGAAGTGGTCGCCATAGACGGCAAAACCCTTCGAGGCTCTTACAACCGAGAAGATCGCCACAGCACTATCCATATGGTCAGTGCTTATGCCAGCGCCAACCAACTGGTGCTCGGACAGATGAAAACTGACAAAAAGAGCAACGAAATCACCGCGATCCCGGCACTTATCCAGATGCTTGAGCTGCGCGGAGCGCTGGTGACCATTGATGCGATGGCTTGTCAGACCAAAATCGCCAGGATGATCGTCAGCCGGGGCGGTGACTATCTACTCGCGGTAAAAGGTAATCAGGGCAAGCTGTTCAACGCGGTACGGACGGCTTTTTCCCCCCTTCGTCAAGCCCCATTGGACAAGACGAAGGGGCAGCTGGAACAACGGCACGGACGAATAGAATCGCGCATCTGTCATGTGCTTGATGCCAGCGTCGTAGTCGGGAATTTTTGTGCCTGGAGTGGGCTTCAAAGCATCGTCATGCTGGAACACTTCCGGGTAGAGAAAGGGAGCCACCCGACACTGGAGTATCGTTATTACATTAGCTCCAAAGCCTTGACTGCCGAGCAAGCGGGACAGGCTATTCGGTCCCATTGGGGTATAGAGTCAATGCACTGGATCCTGGATGTCAGTTTGCAGGAAGATGCATGTCAGATTTATCGTGAAAATGCAGCGGAAAATCTGGCAGGCTTACGGCACATGGCGCTGAATATGATACGTTCGGAAAAAACCGGGATCAGCGTACCGATGAAACAGAAACGTTGCATGATGAATCCGGCGTTTTTAGAACAGGTTTTATTGGCTGGTTTTGCATCAGTGGTTAATTAATGCTCATTCATGCGGACGCCCTGTCACTTACCGGCAACCTTATCCTACTGAAATATCTTTCATAGTATGAACCCCCAGTGATTATTGCTGATCAGCGCCGGCGGACGATAAGCGGGTGATTATTTTGAGGAGAGAATGTTGCATAGGGATAGGATCCCAATCTCAATAATGCTGAACAATTCGGTTGTTATCAGGCATTGAGGTCGGTGTGATTAACCTTTGTCGTGGCCGGTGAGGGCCACGACGATAAATCAGAACAGATCGATACGTACGTCAACGCCCACGGTACGCCCCTCATTTACCTGTGCCAGCGCGGTGGTGCCGCTCAGGAAAGCATAGGTGCGATAACGGCGGTCAAGCAGATTATTGATATATGCCGCCACGTTGATGCGTTCGGTGGCCTGCCAGCCAAGGCGCAGATCGGTGGTAACATAGCTTCCCTGGCGCAGAGTGTTATCGCCATCGAAGTATTGCGGACCTACCGCCGTCAGCGCCAGTCGGGGCGTCAGGGCTCCCCAGGCGGTATCAATTGTACCATTCACACTGGTGCCGGCACCGTAACGCGGTACGAACGGCACGCGCTTATCCTGATAGAGTTCGCTGTCGCTGCTGAACGCTGAGCGAATATAATTGCCGCTCACATTCCACGACCAACCCGGCGTAAACTGCCAACGGGTGTTAAGTTCCACGCCGCTGGCATCGGCACTGCCGGCATTACTTAATGTCTGGTAGCCCACGGGTCCGGAGTAGAGCTGCATATCTTTGGTATGTGTGTGGAACAACGCCCCCTGTACCTGAACATCGCCCTGGTCATAGCGCGTACCAATTTCATAGCTGATGGATTTTTCTGCGGAATAAGGTGTGGCGGCGGTGCCAGCGGTTGGCGTGAGGTTGAATCCGGTCGGTTTGTATCCCTGGGCAATGCGCGTATAGCCGCGCAGCGCCGGAGTAAACTGGTAACCGGCCGAGAGTTGCCCCATAACCTGACTGTCGCGGGTATTGTTATGGTCGCCATAACTGTAGCCCAGCGAGTTGCCATTGTAGCGGGTTTTGGCTTTATCATGTGAATAGCGCAGACCGCCGCCAAGATCAAACTGGCTGGTCAGATGCCAGGTTAGATCGCTGTAGGCCGCCAGCGTTTCCGCTTCCGTGTTCGAGTTAAGCGAGGTCATCGGGACGCCGCCGTAACTGTACGATGAATTCAGCTTCTCCCGCGTGTTTTGGCGATACAAACCAAATACCATATCCACCGCGCGATTGCCCCCATGGGTTGCCGCCCGCAGTTCCTGTACGTCCTGATTCCAGCGCTCCGGCAGGCTGGCCTCGTAGGCGGTGTACGGGAACTGGCGATCGTAGCTTTGCTGCTGCCAGGCGCTCATCAGGCTGAATATCCAGTCATCCGTGGTATAGCGCCCGGTCAGCGACTGACTGTGGGTGCAGCGTCGCAGGTAGGGATCGCCGGAACCGCTATTAATGTCCAGCGTGCGGCCTTTGACGCTGTTGAACGGAACATAGGTATCCTGAGTGGCGTGCGTACATTCTTCGCTCAGCGCAACATTCGCTTCCCAGGGCTGATTGTCAGGCGCCAGGCGCAGGCGCACGTTGCCAACATTACTACGCGATCCGCCCAGTTTGTCGGTGCCCGTCGCCGGATTGGTAAACGGACCGTTATCCACCGCGCGGAGCAAGGTGACGCTGCCATAGAGCAAGCCGTCCTGAATCGGACCGCTGACGTTAATCTTACTGTTATAACCATCCCGACTGGCGATCCCGCCTTCAATATAGCCGCGCGGGGTGCTGTCGGGTTTTTGCGTGACGATATTGATAATACCGCCCTGCGCGCTTTTGCCATACAGCGTACCCTGCGGGCCTCGCAACATTTCCAGACTTTCCACATCGTTCAGCGTCTGCATCGCGTAAGTTGACAACTGCGGTACGCCGTCAACATAGAATGTCACCGCCGGGTTATAGAAATCTTGTGCCGATGAGATACCGCGCAGCGATACAGACTGAAAAATCAGGCTACCGCTATTGCCCATGTTAAGGCCGGGCAGTACCCGTGAAAGCTGATCGGTACGGGTGACGTTGGCATCACGAAGCTCTGCATCAGTGACGGTAGTCGATGATACGTTGCGGGACGACGCAGAACGTGAGGACTGCTTGCTGGCGCTAACGACCAGCGTGTCGTCCTTACTGACAGAAGCAGAGGCGTCGGCGGCGTGGGTCTGCGACGTCAACAGCAGGCCACTGATGATCAACGGCGTAACTCGATGAATTTGCATGTATGCATCCCTGAATAATAAAAATCTCAGTCTGAGGCACAGGGTGAAAAACGTGTTGCATCTTTAGGTCTGAAATTGCACGATAAAGATAAATAAAAATCATTATCATTATGGTGGGTTTATGGCGAAACATAAGGGTGGGAATGGCGTGCTGACGGGAATTGAACATCTGCAACTGACGCCACGCATCGCACTGAAGCATGTGCAGACCACGTTGCAACAGGATCTGTTGCTTCAGGGCGAAAGCGCTGCCCATCTGACGTTGGTGATCATGATGGAAGGGGCGGGTCATTTCAGCCTTAACCAGCAAACGCTGCAACATTTTCGCCCGCAGTCATTCTGGCTGTCTTGTGCACAGGTAGCCTGCCATGGCTATGATTTCTTCCCACGTCACCATTTCTACCATCTGTTGATTCTGGAATTTTCCCCCGATCTTATTCCACTGGTTGATGAATGCGGCCTGTGCGTACCGGCACAGGGAAATGCGTGGATTTTGTCAGCGATGCTGACGGATGAAATAGCGCTGCAGATGCAACAGATACAGCAGGGGTTTAGCGATCGCTCAGCGCTGGGCCGACTCAGGCTGGAAAGCCTTGCGCTTGGCGCGCTGTGGCTGGCGGTGAGAGAACTGTGCCAACAGCAGAAAAAGGTGTTGCCTGCCGTCGGGCTGCCTAATCGCGAACGCCGAAGCCTTATTGCCGCCCGCGATTATATTCGCCACAACGCGATCCAGCCGTTGTGCATTGAAGAGGTGGCGCAGCACGCCGGGCTCAGCCTGATGGCGCTGAAAAGGGGGTTCCGCGCTATGTTTGCCATCACGCCGTGGAATTATGTGATTGAATGTCGCCTGCAGGAAGCTCAGCGTCTACTCGAAAGTAGCCCGCTACCGTTAAACGATATTGCCCTGCATTGTGGTTTTGCCCACGCCAGCCATCTGTCACGTTTTTTTCAGCGGCAGTTCGGACAAACGCCAGGCCGCTACCGCAACAGCAGGGGACAGGCGATGCTCAGGGAGTAATCTGGGCGGCGATGATCCGCAGGATTGCCTGGCGGTGGTGACCCAGATTCCATGGCATCCGCTCCCCTTGATAACGTTCCGTCAGGCCAAAGTCTGCACGCAGCGCGGGCAAAAACAGCGACATGCGCGTTCCATATGCGGCCGGATATCACTCGGCGTCCCCTCCAGACCTTGCAACTCTTCCGCCAACGCGGGCCGCATTGCCTCCCGCATGAGGGACGCAGAATATTGGCCGTCCTGCCGCTTTATCCGGTAAGCCAAAGGGAAACCAGCGCGCGCTCTACGGCGGCGGGGACGGGTGATTGGGCGGCGATCATCCCACAGGTTAACATTTGCACGCTGCCGTCATGGGCGACAAATCGCAGGGCGGGAAAGTCATGCTGATGGCGGGTATAAAATTCTATGCCGTCGATAAGCCTGATAATTGATTCCATGTAGGGTGCTGCGATGCCATTTTGCTTAGATCCCAAACAGTTAAACATTCGTGGAATTAAGCATCACTCACTGCATGCAGTATCACTTTCTCTGGTTTTTTAAGTTGCTTGTGGAAAATTAACCAAATAAAAAACTGTGTTTTACAATTTTTTATTTATTAAATTTCTCTTGTAACTGTAATAGAAATAATTATCATTAACAATATCATTAGAGTGAATAAAGTATTTCTAAATCTCATATGCCCGGTGATAACGGCCGGTAAGCTGGGTTACTTTCAACGGGAGCCGCGGTGAATTCTGAAGACAGTGAAATTAATGCACTACTGGAGAGGATCGCGGATAACCAGCTCCATGTGCTGGATTTGGGCGTGGAGCAGCAGCGGGGAGAGTGTGCGCTGCGCAGGCAGCTTCGGCAGCGGGCGAAACGCTACATCGTGGCCGTGGGTTCCCGCCTTGAGCAGGAGAAGCGGCACCGCGATGAACCGGCTATTGACTGGCGGTACCTGGATTTCAACAATGCGCTATCGTACCGTCACCTCAGCCAGCCCGGTTTTGATGTGGTATTACTCCCCTCGGCACCGGATGACCTTGCACCATGGCAACCGTTGCTGCGACACGGCGGATGGCTGATCGCCGGCAGCGCAGGGCGCTGGCAGAGCTGGCCGCGTTTATCCAGCCGTGCAGTTGCGCTGGAAATCCCCCCCCCGGCGCTGGAAAATCTGCGGGAAGCAGGTAATCGCGCCGCCGAACGGTTGCCTGAGCCGACCAGGCTGGCGTCACTGGCGGCATTTCAGGCGGAGAGTGAATCTCTGGCGCCGTTGATGATGCTGCATATTTTGCAACAACTGAACTTCATCCTGCCAGAGGGCTGGCGCATTGAAACCCGCATTCAGCAACTACGCATCGCTCCCTGCTTCAACCGGTTGCTGACTCGCTGGCATCACAGTCTGGAGGAACAAGGTTTTCTTGAACAGTTGCAGGGTGAATGGCGGTCTGGTGAATGTGCGCCAACTGAACTGGCGCTGGAACAACGGCTTGATGATGGTAAACATCGTTTGCGGCAATTTCTCCACTGGCTTGACAACGGGCCGCTGTTTGCCGACGGGTTGTTTGCCAGCAGCAGCGCGATTGAAACAGTACTGAAAGAGCCTCAGCTTGCCAGTAGCTTGTTATTCCCTGAGGGCGGCCGGGCTGCGGAAGCCCTGTCTCAGGGGAATATCATTGCTGACTATCTTGGTTCTGTCGTCGCCCGGTTACTTGAGACCGCGATCGGGGAAAATACGACCGCGCAGGTAATGGAAATTGGTGCAGGTACTGGCAGCCTGACCGCCAGTACCTTGCCCGCTTTTACCGCGTTAGCGGTGGAAGGTACCTATCTTCATACCGACGTTACTCCATGGTTTACCCACTATGCTGAACAACGTTTTGGCGACGATGACCGCTTGCGTACCGGCCGCTATGACATTAATCAGTCCGCCGCCGCTCAGGGCTATAAGCCGGGCTCGATGGATGCGATTCTGGCCGCCAATGTGCTGCATAACGCTCACCGGCTGGAAGAGACGTTAGGTGACATTTATCAGTTACTGAAACCAGGGGCGTGCCTGCTGTTGCTGGCGGCCACCCAGGAC
Source organism: Enterobacterales bacterium (assembly GCA_015655145.1). Classification (GTDB taxonomy): domain Bacteria; phylum Pseudomonadota; class Gammaproteobacteria; order Enterobacterales; family Enterobacteriaceae; genus JAATFO01. The sequence continues at coordinate 8,438 of JAATFO010000057.1, forward strand.
AAAGAGTTGCAGTGGGTAACGGCAGCGACCGTGCTTGAACATGCCGCTGAACGGGGTGAAAGTCAGTGTGATTCTCGATTACTCAGCGAAACACAGTGGCGCGAGATGCTGACCGCCGCAGGGTTTGTTTTGATTGACGTCTGGCCGCACGCCGGGACGCCAATGGCTTTCACCGGCCAGCGGGTGTTCCTTGCCTGTCGTCCACAGCCCGCCATTTCGCCAGATCAGTTGCAACGGGCGATATTACCGACCACACAAGGATAAGTAATGAATGTCAGAATCAATTATTGATACCCATGCCTGGCCGCTGGTGCATTATGTTATGCCCGCGCAAATCCCGGATAGCGAGGCGGAACAGCATATTGCTGCCCTGCAGGCGGTACTCGATCGCCAACAGCCGTTTGTGCTTATTTTCAGCGGTGTTGAAATGCCGAAGGACTCCGCGCATTTTTTCAGATTGTACAAGGCCTGGGGCGCCCGGACCAAAGCGGCGCAGCAACGCTACTGCCGGGGAGCGGTAAGAGTGGAGCCTGATGAGGCGATTCGACGCTCTTTCTGGCGTAAAGCCCTGCGCTATATCACTACCCGAACCATTCCCTATCCCTATGAAGTGGTTGCCAGTCACGATGAGGCTGAACGCCAGGCGCAACGCTGGTTACAAGATACTCATTAACCGGGCAAGGAAACACCATGTCATCAACGCAATCTTCGTCGCCAGTGCGTACGCTGCTGGCCCTGATTTCCGGCGAGAAAACCTCGCTGAGGTGGGCGATCGGCCTTGCCGGTATTTCGGTGCTGATGGAACTGATCCCCTATTACTTGTTGTGGATGGCGGCTAATGTGATCCCCGCAGGCGTTCTGGCGGGCGAGCAACTGCGCCATTTGGCCGGCTGGCTGGCCGGTACGCTGTTGTTAAAATATCTGCTGTTATCATTCGCCGGTTATTTCAGTCACCTTGCCGCCTTCCGCGTGCTTTATCAGGTTCGTCTGCGTATTGCCCGCGCGCTGACCCGCTTACCGTTGATGCAGCTTTCTCACTACAGTTCCGGCGGCCTGCGTGAAATCATTATTAATGATGTGGAACGACTGGAAAGTTTTATCGCCCACCATACTGTCGATCTGACCGCCGCGCTGGTCAGCCCGCTGACAGCCGCGCTCTTTCTGTTCTGGCTGGACTGGAAAATGGCGCTGGCGGCGCTGGTTACCGTGCCGCTGGCTATTCTGGCGCAAAAAGTCTTCTCGCGCGGCATGCAACAGCGCACAGCGGAATACCACAAGGCTACCGAACGATTGAACGGCGCTATCGTGGAGTTTATCCGGGGTATCCCGGTGATGAAGGCTTACCGCCAGACCTCGCATTCCTTCCGTCTGCTGCATGACAGCCTGACACAGTATCATCAGTTGGTCGGGCGTTTCACCCGGCGCGCCGTACCGGCATGGTCACTGTTTGTGGTGCTGCTCAATGCTAATATATTTATTCTTCTGCCGTTGGGGATCTGGCGCATCAGTCAGGGTACGTTGACGACAGCGGAACTGGTGCTGGTACTGATGCTTGGCAGCGGCCTGTTGAAGCCGCTACTGCGGGTCACTTTTCTCGGCACGCTGATGCGCGAAATTCTGGCTGGGATCACGCGTATTCAGCCTTTTTTGCAGGAATCCCCTCCGTCTCTGAGCACAGACAAACCGGCAAATTCCACGTTGATTGCGGCGGGTGTCAGCTTCCGTTACGAGCAACGGGAAGTGGTAAATAATGTCTCTCTGCGTCTGGAACCTGGGGGGTTTTATGCGCTTGTTGGCCCTTCCGGCGCCGGGAAATCTACCCTGGCGTGGCTGCTTGCCGGTTTGCTGCCTGCTTCTGCCGGGGAAATCCGCATTGGCGACACATTACTGAGCGAGCTGGACGACCGCACCCGTGCAGACAGGCTTGCGGTGGTCAGTCAGGATGTTTTCCTGTTTAAAGGCACGCTGGCGGAAAACCTGCGGATTGGCGATCCACAGGCGTCGGAGGCGCTGATTTATCAGGCTCTCAACATCGCTCAGGCCGACAGTTTTGTGCAGGCGTTGCCGCTGGGGATCCAGACCCCGCTGGATGAACGGGGGCTGAGACTCTCCGGTGGAGAACGACAGCGTATTGCTATTGCCCGTGCGCTACTGGCAAATACGCCGATTTTGATCCTGGACGAAGCCACCGCCTTTGCCGACGCGCTGACCGAAGCGTCGTTTTATCACGCCCTGCGGCTGGCTCGCCCCACAACTACGGTGTTGACTATTGCTCACCGCCTGTATGCCGTGCAGCAAGCGGACGCCATATTACTGATGGAAAACGGCCGGCTGGTTGCCAGCGGTAACCATTCCCGGTTGATGGAAAGTAACGGCTTGTATCAACAGCTCTGGCACAGCCAGTATCAGCTGCAACACTGGCATATTCGCTCTGGAGAGTCATCCGATGTCAATGCTTAATCAGATTCAGGGACAGGGGATCCGGGGCGTCAGGCAGATTGTTGGGGGCGTGATCCTGCGTATCCTGGCCCAGATGTTTGCCATTGCGCCGTACTTTATCGCCTGGCTGGCGTTGCGGACCGTGGTGTTTCATCAGGGCGACTGGCCAAACTGGTCTGCGCTAATTGTCGCGCTGGCGGTCTGTTTTATTGTTCAGTTAATCTGCTCCCATTTTGGCCAGTTGGGGTGTTTTCTCGGCAGCTATGAGATAATGATGCGCTACCGTGAAGCCGTGGCCGATCATCTCCGCAAGCTGCCGCTGGGGTATTTCCAGCGCCACCGACTGGGGGAAACCAGCGCGCTGCTAACCGATCATATGCGCCGGGTGGAGGAAATTTTTTCTCATTTGCTGCCGGAAGTGATCGTCAACCTCAGCACGCCGGTGATTTTTGTGATACTGCTACTGACCGTCAACGTCCCTCTGACGCTGGCGTTGCTTTGTACTCTCCCCGTCGGCCTGCTGCTGCTTTGGGGGATGTCGGTGTTCATGTTGCGTGCCACCAAACGGCAGGGCGAACGCTTTGCGCTGGCATCCGGGCTGCTGCTGGAATTTATTGGCGGGATAAAAACGTTACGGTTGTTCAACCGTCATCAGGGCATGCTTGCCACGCTGGACCGCACCTTTGGTGAGATAAAGCAGGCCAGTATGGGCATTGAGGCCTGGGGCGGCGGCGGGGTGCAATTATTCCGGCTATTTACAGAATTGGGGCTGGTGGCGATGTTTGTCTGCGCCAGCCAGCTTTTGCTGCAACATGCGCTCGATCCTTTCACCTGGCTGTTGTTTGTATTCGTCGCGTTTAAAGTTATCGATCCGCTGCTGGATGCCGCCGTCTGGTTCACGCTGATGAACGTGATGCGCCAGTCATCCCAGCGACTGAACACCCTAATGGCTGAAACGGCGCAGGCGGAAGAGAGCGCTCACTCGCTTCCCGCAAATAACACGCTCTCTTTCGATCGGGTGAGCTTCGCCTATGACCGCCAGCCGGTGCTGAAGAATATTTCTTTCAGCATACCGGAAGGGACCGTTACCGCTCTGGTTGGCGCATCCGGCAGCGGGAAAAGCACGCTTCTGCACCTGTCAGGCCGCTTCTGGGATGTGCAACAGGGCACCATCTCGCTGGGCGGCGTGGATATCACCCAATTGGGTAGCGCCCAGATTTATGAACGCATTGGCTATGTCTTCCAGGACGTTCAGCTCTTCGACGGCTCGGTTATCGACAACGTCCGTATTGGCCGTCCGGACGCCAGCGATGATGCGGTGATGGCGGCCTGCCGCGCGGCCTGTTGTCAGTCGTTTATCGACCTCTTGCCGCAGGGATACCATACCCGGCTTGGTGAAGGCGCACAGAGGCTTTCCGGCGGCGAACGACAGCGGCTATCCATCGCCCGCATGATGCTGAAAGACCCGGCGATTATTTTACTGGATGAAGCTACCGCATTACTCGATCCCTTAACACAGGCAGAGATCCAACAGGCGCTGTCCCGGCTGGCCGTCGGCAAAACCGTGATGATGATTGCTCACCGTCTGAGAACCGTGGAATATGCAGAGCAGATCCTGGTACTGGATCACGGTGAAATAGTGGAACAAGGGAACCATCAACAGCTAATGGCCAAAAAGGGTTTTTATTACCGTTTGTGGCAGGTACAGGAACAGGGGAATGACGACAATGAGTGAGCCATTGGATCGGCAACAGCGGCAAAAAAAACGCGTATTTACCGGTTTTGCTTTGTTGCTTATTATCGCCGCCCTGGCGCTGGTCGGCTGGTGGTGGTGCTTCTGGCGCGGCGTGGAAACGACCGACGATGCCTTTATTGATGGCCATTTGGCACAGATAGCCTCGCAGATTTCCGGGCAGGTGACAGAGATAAAGGTGAATGACAATCAGCATGTTAAGAAAGGCGACTTGCTGGTGGAGATCAATTCGCGCGACCAGCAGATTGCCTTAGAAAAAGCGCTGGCGGCACGCGGTATTACCGAAGCGCGCGTGCAGCAAAGCCGCGCGGAGCTGACGGCGTTAGCCGCCAGCCTGGAGCAGGGAGAAGCTAACGTTCAACTGGCCGATGCCGAATATCAGCGGGATAACAAAGAGTATCAACGTTATCGCCAGTCCGGTATGGCCGTCAGTGGCAGCGAACTGGATGCTAAAGCGGCCAGCGCGAAAACCAGCGCGGCGAATCTGCTGGCTCAGCGTAAGAATGTTAGCTACAGCCAGGCGCAATTGCTGAAAGCCAGGGCCGTGCTGATGGAAAATCAGGCCACGCTGGTGCAGGACGATGCTGAAATCGATAATGCCCGACAGCAACTGAGCTATACCCGCCTTACCGCGCCGTTCGATGGTTACGTAGCAAAACGCAGTGTTGAAACGGGGAACGTTATCAGCGCGGGCAGTTCGCTGATGTACCTGATTGACGATCGCATCTGGGTTACGGCCAATTTTAAGGAAAATCAGCTGGCGGAAATGCAGCCGGGGCAGCCGGTTGAAATCCGCGTTGATGCCTGGCCACAAAAACGTTTTCAGGCGCGTATTGACAGTATTCAGCGGGCGACGGGAGCTGTTTTCAGCCTGCTGCCTTCTGAAAATGCTACCGGGAATTATGTGAAAATCGTTCAGCGACTACCGGTGAAGATCGTTTTTACCGATCAGGATATCGCGCGCTATCCGTTGGCGCCGGGTATGTCGGTGGTGCCATTTGTTAACGTAAGGCGCTGAACGTGGAACCCCATTTACCGCGTTCTGCGGCTGGGCATCGTAATCCATGGCTGGTGGCGGTGGTCGCTTCCATTGCGACCTTTATGGAAGTGTTGGACACCACGGTGGCCAGCGTGTCGCTTTATCATATCGCCGCCAGCATGGGGGTGAGCTATAACGAATCGCTGTGGGTAATCACCTGTTATATGGTGGCTAATGCGCTCATCCTGCCGGTGAGCGGATGGCTGGCTAATGCACTGGGCCGCAAGCGCTATTACATGATGAGCGTGGCGCTGTTCACCCTGGCGTCGTTTTTTTGCAGCATCGCGCCGACCCTGGAATGGTTGATTCTGGCTCGTGTGCTGCAGGGGATCGGCGGCGGCGGACTGGCACCGGTCGAGCAATCTATTTTGGTGGACTCCTTCAGCGAGAAGAAACGTCCCCAGGCTTTTGCATTGTACGGTGTGGCGGTGCTGGTGGCGCCTGCTATTGGTCCACTGGTCGGTGGAATATTGACCGATACGCTCTCATGGCATTGGGTTTTTTTGATTAACGTACCGGTCGGGTTGCTGTCTCTGGTACTGTGTTACTACCTGATCGATGAGCCTCCGCTACTGGTGAGCGAACGTAAACAGCGAATAGTTGAGGGGATCCGTATCGACTATGTCGGGTTGTTGCTGATTATTGTTGGCTTCAGTGCGCTGCAACTGTGCCTTGACCGCTTTGATTTGTATGATGGTTTTGATTCGAATTTTATCATCGCGACCGCGCTGATAGCCATTGCCTCCTTAAGTTTTCTGCCGCTGTGGGAGTGGTTTCATCCTTATCCCATTCTCGATGTTCGTTTGTTTCTGCACCGCAACTTCGCAATCGGTTCTCTGCTGATGTTTCTGATCGGCATATTGGTGGTCAGTACCACCCAGTTATTACCGCAGATGACGCAGGAACTGATGGGTTACGATGCCTGGACCGCCGGACTGACGCTTGGCGCGGGCGGCGGGGCTATTATGCTGTCAATGATACTGACCGGCATCATCGCCAGTAAACTGAGATCACAGCGCTTTCTGGTACTGCTGGGCCTTCTGATGAGCGCATTTTCTCTCTGGCATTTCAGCCGGTTAACACCGGATATCGATTTTTCCAGCCTGATATGGGCGAGAGTGTTCCAGGTTATTGGACTGCCGTGGATTATGATCCCGGTTGCCGCGTTGTCCTTTAAAGGATTAGCCGGACATAAAAGCAATGAAGCGTCGGCAATTTCGACCTTACTGCGTAATCTGGGCGGCAGCATCGGCATTGCCTGGGTCGTGAATCTGATGCACCAGCGTACCCATCTGCACTATGAACGGCTTGGCGAGCATTTAACCACGGCTGATACGGGGATGTTTACCGTGCAGACGCTGGGAGATGCGCTGTATAAGCAGGCGAGGATGATGGCTTATTTGGATATTTACTGGATTATGGCGGTTGTTGCGCTGATTTTTCTGTTCCTGCCGTTGTTATTCAGAGAGCGGGGGTAAATGCTGCGGGCTTTATCAACACCGGCGTTGTGATGCCTGATGATCCTGAGGTGCAGGACACGGTCCGGCAGGATGAATGGTGCCAGATACCAGAGGCGGGAACCGCAGGGATTAACCCGCAGATACAAACCCTTGGTAATGCCTCTAATTGGTTGAATCTGATGTATAATGCCCG
>JAATFO010000040.1 GCA_015655145.1 Enterobacterales bacterium
ACCTTGCTGCAGCGTTCACGCATTACAATGAAAACCACCCGCACAGCGCGCTGGGATATCACTCCCCGAGAGAATACCGGCGGCAGCGTGCATCGTTAACTTAAGATACAAAAGCTGTCCGGAGATGGCGGGTCAAGATCACGTTGTCGGCAACCGCCGCTCCCCGTTTTTTCGCCAGTAATGTACGCTCATGCCACGCAGCGGCGAAAAAATTCGCCGTTTTTGGATCAAGAATACGTGGGCTTTCTATACCTGTAATTTTCTCAACGGGCATCAGTAAATATTGCAGCGGCCCATTAAGATCCTTAAGCGTGACATATCCCTGAGCAAAATCGACGCGCTGACAAGGGGATGGATTACCGTGTTGCTGGCCTGGAATACATTGCTCGCTGATAATACGCCACAACGCATCCGAATTTTTATGCCGATAATACGCAACGGCCAGCATCATCACCATGATGAAGACAACCAACACCTGCAGGCGGCGATATTGTCTCGGCATAAGTGTCATCCTCACTCCCATCACTTGCCCGGATCCTCGCCGAACAAGTGACGAAAGTCACGATGTCATTACACTATTTACAATACATAAACCAACTTAACTCACTGACTCAGAAGCGTGTTTAACGTTTCATTATCTGATCATAAGTGCCGCCATCAGCAAAGTGTGTTTTCTGTGCCTGAGTCCAGCCGCCAAATTTATTATCAATGGTAAATAATTTTACTGCCCCGAAAGCACTGGCAAATGTTTTGGCAACAGCGGGATCACGTGGGCGATAGTAATTTTCCGCCGCAATTTTTTGCCCTTCAGGAGTATAAAGATACTTCAGGTAATCCTCCGCCACTTTGCGTGTGCCTCGTTCATCGACCACTTTATCAACCACGGAAACGGTGGGTTCAGCCAGAATCGACTCAGCTGGGGTGATAATTTCAAACTGATCTTTACCCAGCTTATTCACTGCCAGATAGGCTTCGTTTTCCCAGGCAATCAGAACATCGCCAATACCGCGTTCAACAAAGGTATTGGTTGCGCCGCGCGCACCGGAGTCTTGTACTTCAACATTTTTAAACAGCGCTTTGACGTACTCCTGCGCTTTGGCCTGATCGCCCTGATTCTGGTCAAGCGCCCAGCCCCAGGCCGCCAGATAGTTCCAGCGAGCTCCCCCTGATGTTTTCGGATTCGGGGTAATAACCGCAACACCCGATTTAATCAAATCTGGCCAGTCATGAATTTGTTTGGGGTTGCCTTTACGCACGAGGAAAACAATGGTTGAGGTATATGGCGCGGAGTTGTCCGGTAAGCGTTTAATCCAGCGCTTATCAATGCGCCCACGTTCTGCAATCGCATCCACATCTGATTCCAGCGCCAGCGTAACGACATCAGCCTGAATACCGTTGATCACCGACGTCGCCTGCTTGCCAGAGCCGCCATGTGACTGACGCACCACCACGTTGTCGCCCGTTTCTTGCTTATAGTGCGCACTGAATGCTTTGTTATATTGCTCGTATAGCTCACGTGTTGGATCATAAGACACGTTCAATAATTGAATATCCTTTGCCAGTACACCCGTTGAAGCCAGTAATACTGCCAGTCCCACCGTCCACTTTTTCATCGCTTACCCTCATAATGTTGTTATGGGAGCAGCGTGACATAAAGTTTTTCAGGGCTTAAAGAATTAAAAATAAGCACTTATAACTTTAATGAATAAAGGAGGGTATAAATAAGGCGTTGTTAACTGCAACGCCTTATTTTTCCATTTCGGCTAATAGAGTTTTTTCGCCGTTTCCAGCCAGTCACCTTTGAATGGACGTTTCATATTCTCAATAGCATCGATGATGTCGTGATGGACCATTTTCTCATTCTGAATACCCACACAACGGCCACCGTAGCCTTGCAGCAACAACTCGATAGAATAAGCCCCCATCCGTGAAGCCAGAATACGATCATAGGCAACAGGTGAGCCACCACGCTGAATATGGCCCAATACCGTGGCACGCGTTTCACGTTTGGTTTCTGACTCGATATATTTTGCCAGTTCGTTGATATCACAAATGTGTTCGGTGATCGCCACAATGGCATGCTTTTTACCTTTCGCAATGCCTGCTTTAATCTCCTCCACCAGGTCTTCTCGCGCAAAAGGAATTTCTGGCAACACGATAAATTCACAGCCGCCGGCAATGGCCGCTGCTAATGTCAAATCACCACAAGCGCGTCCCATCACTTCCACAATGGAAATTCGCTGATGAGAAGAAGAGGTATCACGCAGGCGGTCAATAGCTTCTACCACCGTGCCCAGCGCAGTGAAAAAACCGATAGTGTAATCGGTGCCTGCAACATCGTTATCAATCGTGCCAGGTAAACCGATACAGGGAAACCCCATTTCTGTCAGGCGCTTAGCCCCCATATAAGACCCATCACCGCCGATCACCACCAGCGCATCAATGCCGCGCTTCCTCATATTTTCAATAGCAACAGTGCGCACTTCTTCATTACGGAACTCAGGGAAACGGGCAGAACCTAAAAAAGTCCCGCCACGGTTAATCATATCGGACACGCTGTAACGATCCAGGCTAGCCATACGATCTTCATACAAGCCCAGATAGCCATCATAAATACCAAAAACCTCTAACCCTTCACTCAGTGCTGAACGAACCACACCACGAATCGCCGCGTTCATGCCGGGAGCATCACCGCCACTTGTTAATACACCGATTTTTTTGATCATGGCAACCTCTGGACTCAAAAGCTAAATTCGTTACATCGGAAAGGAACGACACAGAATAAATAGCGCGCTTACCGACCCATAATGATAAATAGTATATCAAACACTTTACGCTGAATTGACGCAGGTCAGGCAAATTCTCAGTAAATTTTTACACTTTATATCCAATACACTGCACGTTGCATAAAGGTGACAAGCGTATGAATCCCGCCGCGCTTACATTAGTCACTCATCCGCTGAAGCAACTACCGCTAACAGTCTGGCAAGGTAAAATAAAACGAGCAGAGATAACCGGGGAATATGACAAATCGTCATCTAATTCATTTTATGCAACTATAGCTCAAAAAACCCCTGCTGTTCGTCTGGTACCACAGAACAAGGATCCAGATGAATAATCACATCAGAACCGGGAAATTTACGCAGTAATGCTTGTTCGACCTGGTCCGCCACCAGATGCGCCTGCACCAATGGCAAATGATCATCAAACTCCAGATGAACCTGAATAAACCGGGTCGGCCCGGACTGGCGGGTCCGCAGCTCATGCGCGCCACGGACACCAGGCCAGCCCGTAATCATTGCTACAATGATCTGGCGTTCTTCTGCGGGTAAGGCGCGATCCAGCAACGACTGCACAGCTTCATAGCCCATACGTAATGCGTTATAGAGGATCCAGACCCCAATGCCAAGGGCAAACAACGCATCTGCATACGCAAAACCGTACCAGCTTAGCGCCAGAGAAATAAGAATTGCGCCATTCATCACTACATCGGACTGATAATGCAACATGTCGGCGCGAATTGCCTGACTACGCGTGCGCCGCACCACCCAGCGCTGGAATGTGACAAGAATCATGGTTGAGCAAAGCGCAATCACGGTAACAATGATACCTGTCAGCGGCGCGCGCAGCGTATTGGGGCTCGCCAGATGCTGAATACCGGTAAGAAACAGAAAAAGCGCGGAACCTGAGATAAACATGCTTTGCGCCAGTGCCGCCAGCGATTCTGCTTTTCCATGACCAAAGGTGTGTTCAGCATCAGCCGGTTGCAACGAATAACGAACAACCAACAAGTTAGTCAGGGAAGCAGCGGTATCAACCAGTGAATCCACCAGTGCAGCAAGAACACTGACTGACCCGGTATGCCACCACGCAAAAATTTTGATAATCAGCAGCAACACCGCCAATGTGGTGGCCGCCAGCGCAGCCGCATTGACCAGATTCCCATAGGAAGGATTCATGCCATACCCCGGTGAATTTTGTGAGCTTAATTATACTGATATTTTGACAAAAAAAACGCGGCCATAATGATTACTGGCCGCATTGTTTACGTTTTATTTTATTAAAATTAAACAAAAAAACCGCTATATATCTATAGTGGGCAGACTGATGACAAAGTCTGAAAAGCCCCGGAGGGATTTTGCTCTATATGCCTGTTCTCATCCAATCCCATGTTTCTTGGGAGAGCCATCCGGCATACTCTTTGGTTACACCAATCACAAGCAAGGTGTCATTATTGTCCAGATGCCTACGCAAACGATCCGATAGCGTCTACGGATCTGTGGTTTCCAGGAGAAGGTCTTCTCCGCTACCAGCTGGCTTTCACTGGCTAAACGGTCATCGAGGATCGCTGTCATCACCCTGGCGCGGATACGCCGTTTCGTTTCCACCGGCATTCTCTTTTTTGAGGTCAGCCCCAGCGCCCGGGCTTCTGCGGCGATGGCCTCAGCCAGCCGGCGTTCCTCCGCTTCGGTCAATTTCTGATGTTTCATTGAACCTCCTGAATGATCAACTATTCGTAACATATTAAGTCAATTAGGAAAATTTTGGTTATGTCCTGTGCAGTGTATTATGGGGAAATAACCATCATAAATTCAGGGAGAACAGGATGAAAATGGTACTGCCGGTTGACGGCTACCGTTCGGCAAAGGAGTTCATG
>JAATFO010000009.1 GCA_015655145.1 Enterobacterales bacterium
GCGGGCGGTTGGTACACGCCGCTTTCAGCAACGACCACCTTTGCTGATTGGGTCAGGGATGAACAACTGCCGGTCATTTTAGTGGTGGGGGTTAAGCTCGGCTGTATTAATCATGCCATGTTAACGGCGGCGGCAATTATCGCGGCGGGGCTACCGTTTGCCGGCTGGATAGCGAACAATGTACAGCCTCCGGCGCTACGTCATCAGGAGTATCTGGCGACGCTCAGGCAACGACTGGCGGCACCGTTTCTGGGGGAAATCCCGTTTATCCGTGATGAGGATGCATTCGCCCGCATCGGGGAGTATCTGATGTTGCCTGACAAGATTATTGCGCGCCCGGATTGAGTCTGGCGCGGTGCTTCCATCTTGCGCCCGGCCTGCTCACAATATCGCCAGCCATCTGGTGACCATATTGTCATCAAGCTGGGCGACTTTTCCCTGAGCAACATTACGTCCGCGGTGCAGCAACAGAAAATAGTCGGCAACCCGGCGTATAAACGAGAGATGTTGTTCGAGCAGTAAGATTGTCAGGCCGAAATCATGATTCAGACGATGGATTAAGTTTCCCATCTCCTCTTCCAGCCATGGCGACATTCCACCGGTTGGTTCATCAAGGATCAACAATTTAGGTTGCAGTACTAACGCACGGGCCAGCGCCAGTTGTTGCTGTTGATCGACTGGCAGCTCGCCACTACGTTGATGGCGCAGAGAATAGAGGGCAGGGAATAAATCGTAAACCATCGGCGGAATAGCGCGATGGCGATCATCCTGGCCTGCCAGTAGCGCAATCAGCAAGTTATCTTCAACACTCATTTGTGAAAAGATTTGCCGCCCCTGTGGGACATAACCTATCCCCAGTCTGGCACGTTGTTCCATGGGCTGCAGCAGCAGGTCTTCCGGTGGAGAGCCGTCTTCCTGCCAGGTCATGCTGCCGCTGTTAATCGGCAAATGGCCCATAATGCAGTTAACCAGGGTCGTTTTACCCATACCCGGGCGTCCTAACACGCCAGTGCAGGTGCCAGGCGGCAAGTCGAGATCCACATCCCACAGAATGTGATTCTTGCCATAAAATTGATTGATCGAACGTAAACTCAGCATCTGACACTCTCCTTACTGATAATTGTCTATGGCGTCTGATTGCCTCCGTGGGGCGCAGTGGGGCAATCAGCCGTCAACGACGGCTATCGTCGTTGCCACATCTTCGTGCTTATCGTCCTGTTATCAGGAAAGCGCGAGGTGGATGATAGTTACTTGCAATTACCAGGCCAGAAAGAGACCAGCGTGGCAGTAAAATGTTCAGTGGATAAAAGATTGCGCACTCATTGTCAACACGACTAAATAATTCGTTCAGCAGGTGAATTCTCTGCACTCTGGCAGTGCTGGTGATGTAACCTTTGTGGTGCATTATGGTGGAAATAAGTCAGAAATTTTCATCAATAAAGTGCTTGACGGAAAATGAAATAAGAGTATTTGGCGCAGGATGACGGGACTTTTATGGTGAAATTGTTCTTAAGAAAAGCAGAAAAAAGCGAAAAAAATTTTTTCGGGGCAGCAGATTAGCATGGTCCGAATTTATACACCCCCGGCAGTTCGGGCGTTGTAAACACTTATCCACCATTCCTGTGGATAACCATGTGCATTAGCCAATGAAAACGTGTTGGAAGCGAGAGCGGACGCGGGCTTTGCCTGAAGTGGCGTTAAACTGGGCTTTTGGTGTTATTTAATAAAAATCAACTAGTTAACTAAAATCAAGCCTGTCTGTTTTTCTGGTTTTGTTGTGTCATGCTTTTGTTGTCATCCTATTGACAAATGTTAAAGATTAAAAATCTTCTGGGGATAACATTGTACAAAGAGCGGGATATTATGCTCACTAATGGCGAGGGGAAAGAGTCCTTTGCCTTATGACGGCGCATTGTGTAATAATACTGTTTGTTTGTCCAGTATCTATTGCTGGAAAATTCAGATGGTCAGCGTAGAATAGCTTGCCTGTACGCGCAATTTTTCAACAGGTCTCTCAGCAATGAGCAAACGTTTTAAACTTCACTCGGTCTTTCAACCTTCCGGTGATCAGCCTGAAGCGATACGTCGGCTGGAAGAAGGTCTTGAGGATGGTCTGGCGCATCAGACACTGCTTGGTGTAACCGGCTCAGGTAAAACATTCACCATCGCCAATGTGATTGCCGATCTGGATCGCCCGACGATGGTGTTGGCGCCGAATAAAACGTTGGCGGCACAGCTTTATGGTGAAATGAAAGGCTTTTTTCCTGACAACGCGGTGGAATACTTTGTTTCTTATTATGATTATTATCAACCTGAAGCCTATGTGCCGAGTTCTGACACCTTTATTGAGAAGGATGCCTCGGTCAATGAACACATTGAACAAATGCGTTTATCGGCGACCAAAGCCCTGCTTGAACGTCGTGATGTCATCGTAGTTGCTTCGGTTTCCGCAATTTACGGTTTGGGCGATCCTGATCTCTACCTCAAGATGATGCTGCATTTATCGCGTGGGATGATAGTCGACCAGCGCAGTATTTTACGGCGTCTGGCCGAGTTGCAATACTCCCGCAACGATCAGGCATTCCAGCGCGGTACGTTCCGGGTGCGTGGCGAGGTGATCGATATCTTCCCGGCGGAGTCAGACGAGATTGCCCTGCGTGTTGAGCTGTTTGATGACGAAGTTGAACGCTTATCCATCTTTGATCCGTTAACCGGTCAGGTGGAACAGGTGGTTGCGCGCTATACCATTTATCCAAAAACACACTATGTCACCCCACGTGAGCGTATTGTGCAGGCGATGGAAGAGATTAAAGAGGAACTGGCTGATCGCCGTAAACAATTAATCGAAAATAATAAACTGCTGGAAGAGCAGCGCTTGTCACAGCGTACCCAGTTTGATTTAGAAATGATGAATGAACTGGGGTACTGCTCGGGAATCGAGAATTATTCACGCTTCTTATCCGGACGAGGCCCGGGGGCGCCACCACCGACATTGTTCGATTATTTGCCTGCCGATGGTCTGCTGGTGGTGGATGAATCACATGTCACCATCCCACAAATTGGCGGAATGTATCGCGGTGACCGGGCACGTAAAGAGACGCTGGTTGAATATGGTTTTCGTTTGCCTTCAGCGCTGGATAACCGACCGCTAAAGTTTGAAGAGTTCGAATCTCTGGTGCCGCAAACTATCTATGTTTCGGCAACGCCCGGTCACTATGAACTGGAGAAATCAGGCAGCGAAGTGATTGATCAGGTGGTGCGGCCAACCGGGTTGCTTGATCCGGTTATTGAAGTTCGCCCGGTTGCGACTCAGGTGGACGATCTGTTGTCGGAGATCCGTAAACGTGTCGCGGTGCATGAGCGTGTGCTGGTCACCACATTGACCAAACGGATGGCGGAAGATTTGACGGAGTATCTTGAAGAACACGGTGAGCGTGTTCGTTATCTGCACTCTGATATTGATACCATTGAACGTATGGAGATCATCCGGGACTTACGTCTGGGGAAATTTGATGTATTAGTCGGGATCAACTTATTGCGTGAAGGTCTGGATATGCCGGAAGTGTCGCTGGTGGCGATTCTTGATGCGGACAAAGAAGGTTTTCTGCGTTCCGAACGTTCGCTCATCCAGACGATTGGACGTGCGGCACGTAACATTAACGGCAGGGCGATTCTTTATGGCGATAAGATAACGCCTTCGATGGCCAGAGCCATTGATGAAACGGAGCGTCGGCGTGAGAAACAAACACAATACAATCTGGATCACGGGATTGTGCCGCAAGGATTGGTAAAGGCGGTCACGGATATTCTTGAACCCGGACGTGGCTTCACGAAAGGTAAAACACGCGGCAAAGCGGTGTCACCCGTGGTCAGCGACGAAGAAGCCAGCTATCAGATGCTCACGCCACAAGCCTTACAGAAGAAGATTCACGAACTGGAAGGTAAAATGCAGCAACATGCGCAAAATCTGGAGTTCGAACAGGCGGCACACGTGCGGGATCAATTGCAAATGTTACGTGCGTTGTTTATTTCGGCATCATAGCCACACGGCGCATCTACCTTACCGCGAATTCTTAGCCGAAGGCCTGAATGGCATGTTCCAGCGCGAGACGCAGTAACTGGCGATCATGACGGTAGCGAATATCAGCCGCTTCCAGCGGTTCCTGAATGATCAGCCGCTTTTCCGCGCCGCGCGTATCTGTCGCCGGGCTCACCACCACCGCATCAATGACTTTCTTACCGATGTGTTTTTCCATGATGGTCAATTTGTCCGCCAGTGTCAGGCAGGCCGCCGGGCTCAGCTCACGCCCCAGATTACCAATAAACACCATGGTGGCTGGCGTGCGACGCAGCGCTTGCGCCATTTCGTTGATCAGTAAAACAGGCATCAGGCTGGTGTAAAAACTTCCCGGGCCAATCAGAATCAGATCTGCTTCAGCAATGGCGTCAACGGCTTCCCGGGTGGCGTTCACCGTTGGATGCAGCATTAAATCCCGGGGCGGTTGTGTCATGCTATCAATGGCGGTTTCGCCGTAAATCAGGTGTCCGTCGCTGTCAGTCGCCACCAGATCTGCGGGTTGCTCAGACATCGGGATCAAAAACGCATCGACTTTTAACAGGTTACGGATCAAATTGATGGCTTCCAGCGGGCGTACACTAAGATGATCAAGCGCTTTTAGCATCAGGTTACCGAGATTGTGCCCGGCGAGCTCGCCATTACCGTTAAAGCGATATTCAAACATGGCGGAAGCGACGCTGGGTTCGGTAATCAATTGATTGAGGCAGTTACGCATATCGCCCCAGGCGATGCCGCCTTCAGAGCGACGGATGCGCCCGGTAGAACCGCCATTATCCGTGGTGGTCACAATTCCCGTCAGGCGTGATCCAAGCGAGGAAAGTGCGGACATCACACGCCCTAAACCGTGCCCGCCACCAAGGGCGACAACGCGATCCAAATCGGTCAGAGTGCGATTCATCATGCTGTTGAAATTTCCTGTGAGTAGACGAGTCTGGTTACCCCGGCTTGCCATCTGGTGACCATTGCGGCCTGGTTCGCTATTCTGGTCTGGCATGTTCCATGATACACAAAAATAGCGGGTCGGGAGATCGGGCTTATCACGGGCACACTATTTCTCTCATTTTACATCATGTTGTCGTCAGAAGATGACGAAAAAATCGTTATATATCAAAATACATAGCGATAGTTCGTGGTGGAATAACCTGCAGAATAGCGCTACTATTGTTTTAACCATGATTTCCCCACAGGGAAATTACACTCAAGCCATCACACCTAAGTCATCCGATAAGGTGTGATGGCCGTAGCCTTGCGCTGCCAGGGTGCAGAAAGAAATGACTGCATCTCCCGTATTTGGAAAGGTGTGCTGGTGCCACAATTTACTGACGCTTACGCGCGCAAGTTCTATTACTTGCGATTATCGGTCACGGATGTCTGCAATTTCCGCTGTACCTATTGTCTGCCTGATGGCTACAAGCCTCAGGGAACGAGCAATAAAAGTTTCCTCTCTCTGGATGAGATTCGCCGGGTGACGCGCGCTTTTGCCGCTGCGGGCACAGAAAAAGTGCGCCTTACCGGAGGAGAACCGACACTGCGTCGCGATTTTGTCGATATTATTGCCGCGGTACGTGAAAATACAGCCATTCGTCATATCGCGGTCACCACGAATGGCTATCGCCTGGCACGTGATGTCGCGCAATGGCGTAGCGCTGGACTGAGTGCGCTGAATGTCAGTATCGACAGTCTTGATCCGCGTCAGTTTCATGCCATAACCGGACAGGATAAGTTTCACCAGGTCATGCAGGGTATTGACGCGGCGTTTGCTGCCGGTTTCACTAAAGTTAAAGTCAATACTGTGCTGATGCGAGACCTCAATCATCGCAGTCTTACCACCTTCCTCGACTGGATCCGTTGTCGCCCGATTCAACTCAGATTTATTGAATTGATGGAAACAGGCGAAGGCGGCGCTGTGTTTCGTCGTTATCACATATCCGGTGAAGTGATCCGCACCCAATTGCTGCAACAGGGCTGGCAGCTACAGGTGCGGACGCGTAGCGATGGGCCCGCTCAGGTGTTTCGCCACCCGGATTATCAGGGAGAAATAGGATTGATCATGCCTTATGAAAAGGATTTTTGCGCCAGTTGCAACCGCCTGCGCGTATCGGCTATGGGTAATCTGCATTTATGTCTGTTTGGTGATGGCGGCGTACCCTTACGCGATCTGTTAGCGGCGGATGACCAGATGCCAGCGCTGCAGGCGCGTATCGCTATCAGTCTGGGGCATAAAAAACAGACGCACTTTTTGCATCAGGGCAATACCGGAATCACCCAAAATCTTTCTTTTATTGGTGGCTGACGCAACCGGAGAACATCATGAGTAAACCCCATAATGAGTTTGTGGCGACGGCAATTGCCGTATTTACCATTTCTGACCATCGTGATGCGTCAAACGACAGTTCTGGCGACTACCTGCGCGAGGCGGTTATTGACGCAGGGCACCAGGTTATAGCTCAGGCGATCGTTGGCGATAACCGCTATCTTATCCGTGCCGCCGTGTCAGACTGGGTTGCCCGCGATGATGTGCAGGTGGTGCTGGTTAATGGCGGCACCGGATTTAACCTTAACAACAGTACTCCCGAAGCGTTATTGCCACTGTTTGACCGCGAAATCGAGGGTTTCGGCGAGCTGTTCCGGATGATGTCCTATGAAGAGATTGGCAGTGCAACGCTGCAGTCGCGTGCGGTGGCGGGCATGGCCAATCAGACACTGATTTTTGCAATGCCCGGCTCTACCAGCGCGTGCCGTAGCGCCTGGGAAGGTATCATCCGTGATCAACTGGATGCGCGCACTCGTCCCTGTAATTTTATTTCACATGTGAAGAAAGCGTAATATGCCGCAATTAACCCATATCAATGCGGCCGGTGAGGCGCATATGGTGGATGTGTCGACAAAAGCAGACACGGTGCGTGAAGCGCGCGCCGAAGCATGTGTCGTCATGCACCCTGAAACGTTACAAATGATCCTCGATGGACGTCATCACAAAGGGGATGTGTTTGCGACAGCGCGCATCGCAGGTATTCAGGCGGCAAAACGCACCTGGGAACTGATCCCGCTTTGTCATCCGTTAATGCTGAGTAAGGTTGAACTGTCACTGAATGCCGAGCCACAGAGAAACCGCGTACGCATTGAGTCATGTTGCCGTTTGACAGGCAAAACCGGGGTGGAAATGGAGGCGCTTACGGCGGTGTCTGTGGCCGCGTTGACCATTTATGACATGTGTAAGGCGGTACAGAAAGATATCACCATTGAGCATGTGCGGTTATTGCAGAAAAGTGGTGGGAAATCCGGTGATTTTCAGGCGGTACATGATGATTAACGTCTTGTTTTTTGCCCAGGTACGAGAGCTGGTGGGCACCAGTCATCTGACGGTTGAGGCCACCTATCCCGATGTTGAAACGCTGCGGGAGTCGTTAACGGCCCGAGGGGATCGCTGGGCACTGGCGCTGGCTTCGGGGAAATTGCTGGCGTCGGTTAATCAAACGCTGGTTTCACTGCAACATCCATTGCAGGATGGCGATGAAGTCGCCTTCTTTCCCCCCGTCACTGGAGGCTAAAATGGCAACCCGTATTCGTGTCAACGCGGCGGCGTTTAATCTGGCGGACGAGTATCAGTGGCTGGCGGCATGTGATGAGGATGGCGCAGTGGTGACGTTTACCGGCAAAGTACGTAATCACAATTCAGGCGACCATGTTGCTGCTTTGACGCTGGAACACTATCCGGGGATGACAGAGAAAACACTCGCCGCTATTGTGGACGATGCGCGTCAGCGTTGGCCTTTACAACGTGTTACTGTGATCCATCGGATTGGCGAGTTGTTCCCCGGCGATGAGATTGTGATGGTGGGCGTCAGCGCTGCGCATCGTAGTGCCGCTTTTTCCGCTGCCGAGTTCATCATGGATCATCTGAAAACCCGCGCGCCATTCTGGAAACGCGAAACCACCGCACAGGGCGAGCGCTGGGTCGAGTCTCATACCCGTGACCAGCAAGCTGCACAGCGCTGGTTATCGAGCTCAGACCCGATAAAAATCCCATAAACCGTCAGATTGTCCGGACGTGGAGGCGAAAAGTGCGCCTTCGCAAAGAGAATGTAAGGATTGCTATGTCATCCCAATGTATTTTGCGCCTTTTCTCCCTTTTTATTCTGGTGCTGTTGGTGGGATGTAGCAACAAACCGTCCCTGCAGACAACCACCATGCATCCAGCGGAAGTGAAAGCCAGCATTGTAAAACTGATGCCGGTAAAAGTGAGCAATAAACCGGCATGGGCCGGTGATATCTACACCGCGTTGCATACGCAAAAGCTGGAACCGACGGTCAGTAACCTCTGTGCGGTGATTGCGGTTGCGGATCAAGAATCGTCGTTTAATGCGGATCCATCCGTCCCTGGATTGCCCGCCATCGCCTGGAAGGAAATCGATCAGCGAGCTGCTCAATTACACATTCCGGCTTTTCTGGTGCGCACCGCCTTAATGATCCCGTCACCAACAGGCAAAAGCTACCGTGAACGGCTGGATAATGTGCGTACGGAAAAAGATCTGAGTGCGATTTTTGACGATTTTATCAATATGGTTCCGCTGGGACAGCGATTATTCGGGCGTCTGAATCCGATCCATACTGGTGGGGCGATGCAAGTCAGTATCGCGTTCGCTGAAGCGCACGCCCGGGATTATCCTTATCCGGTTAATGGATCGATTCGGCGGGAAGTTTTTAGCCGTCGGGGGGGAATTTATTTTGGTGTGATGCACCTGTTAGGGTATCCGGCTAATTATTCACAGCCGCTCTACCGGTTTGCCGATTTTAATGCCGGGTGGTATGCGAGCCGGAATGCGGCCTTTCAGGCTGCGGTCATGCGTGTCAGTGGCGTCTCTCTGGCACTGGATGGCGACCTGATTCGCTATGATTCTGACCAGGCTGGCGCGACTGAGCAAGCGGTGAAAACATTGGCGGCACGTCTTAATATGAGTGCGGGCGCGCTGCGTCGTGATCTGGAAAAGGGGGCGACGATTGATTTTGAGCAAACTGATCTCTATCAACGGCTATTTACTCTGGCGGATCGTGTGGCGGGCAAACGTTTATCGCGTGAGGTGTTACCGGGCATCAAACTGGCAAGCCCCAAAATTACCCGTAATCTGACCACCGCCTGGTTTGCCGCGCGGGTCAATGATCGTTATCAGCGGTGTCTGGCGCGGCAATAAAGATTGTCGTCAACGGTTCTGCAACAGGCAAAATAGCGGTGACAAACGAATTCTCGGGTTACACCGGTAGCGAACCTGGGCAGTGTTGTGTCACACTTCATGTTGGATTATCTCATTCACCTGACAACTAAAGGAGGCATCATGGACCGATATCCACATTCAAATGATTCGATTATTCAGCAAGCCAGAACAGGTTTGCAAACATATATGGCGCAGGTTTATGGTTGGATGACGTGTGGTCTGTTATTGACCGCGGTTGTTTCCTGGTATGCCGCCAATACGCCGGCGGTGCTGGAATTGATTTTTTCGAACCGGATAACTTTTTTTGGCCTGATTATTGTGCAACTGGGGCTGGTTTTTGTGCTGTCCGGCATGGTGCATAAATTAAGCGGCGCGGTAGCGACCGGCTTGTTTATGTTTTATTCGGCCATTACAGGACTGACGGTAGCGAGTATTTTCCTGGTGTATACCTCGTCATCAATCGCTGGCACTTTTGTTGTTGCCGGAGGCATGTTTGGCGCCATGAGTTTTTGGGGATATACCACCAGGCGCGATCTGAGCGGTATGGGCAGTTTACTGTTTATGGCTCTGATCGGCATTGTGCTGGCTTCACTGGTTAACCTGTGGCTGAAAAGCAGCGCATTGATGTGGGCGGTTACCTATATCGGTGTGGTGGTGT
The DNA here is from genome assembly GCA_015655145.1 of Enterobacterales bacterium. Lineage (GTDB taxonomy): Bacteria > Pseudomonadota > Gammaproteobacteria > Enterobacterales > Enterobacteriaceae > JAATFO01. The sequence goes on from JAATFO010000009.1 coordinate 9,950, forward strand.
TTGTTGGCCTGACGGCTTACGACACACAGAAACTGAAGAATATGGGTGAAACGATTAATGTTGATGACAAAGAGAATTTGCGTCGTTATTCCATTATGGGCGCACTGACGCTGTATCTCGACTTCATCAACCTGTTCCTGATGTTGTTGCGTATTTTCGGTAATCGCCGTTAAGTGAAAAAAGTCTGGGCCGCTTGCGGCCCGTTTATCATCTGCCATCATCGTGTTCAGCC
>JAATFO010000017.1 GCA_015655145.1 Enterobacterales bacterium
ACTGCAACTGCAACTGCAACTGCAACTGCAACTGCAACTGCAACTGCAACTGCAACTGCAACTGCAACTGCAACTGCAACTGCAACTGCAACTGCAACTGCAACTGCAACTGCAACTGGCGGTATGGCGAGGATAAAAACGGCATGCCTTCCTTTATGACGATATTGATTCGGACCAGGTATGCAGACAACAAATTCAGTATTTATGATTAGGTCGGCGTTATTTTTTCGTAATGAAGACACCGCCAGCAGTAATTATTTCCAGCGTGACAGTCATACGCTGGACAAAGGATATATTCAGCAAAAGGCGCTGGTCGGGTTTAATTATTATGTCGCGGCATTGAGGCAGTCGGGTATTCAGGTGGTCGTTATTGATGATGTGGTTGAAACTCAGACACCGAATTCATTATTCCCGAATAACTGGATAACCACCCATGCAAACGGCGACATTATCCTGTATCCAATGGCCACGCCAAACCGGCGCCGGGAAAGAAATCCGGCAGTAATTTCGTAACTGTCGCAGGCATTTCATTCGGTAGAATGGTTGATTTATCTCATCATGAGCAAGCAGGGCACTATCTTGAAGGTACCGGATCGCCGGTGTGTGATCATCAGCAACGAACCGCGTATATTTGTCGCTCCGCCCGAAGTTCGCCCGCGGCAATGGCGGCGTTATCGGCGTACTTGCCTTATCAGGTACCCTGGTTTGATGCTTATGATCAACAGGGGCAGCGAATTTATCACACCAACGTTATGATGAGCGTGGGAATAAAATATGCCATTGTGTGTCTTGATGCGATAGCGGATAAGCACGCACGACTGGCGCTGGTAAGCGCGCTGAGTCACAGCGGGAAAACCATTATTCCCATTACCTTAAAACACATGGCGGCATTTTGCGGCAATATTCTTGAGCTGAAAGGACAGGGTGATCTTCCGGTGATGGCAATGTCGGTCCGTGCCTGGCATGCTTTCACGCCATGGCAACAATCCTGCTTATCGGACTCTGCGACAATTGTGCAGGCACCCATTGATATTATTGAAGATCTGGGTAGGGCTGGGGCAAGGTGTATGCTCGCGGAACTGTTTCCCGGGCCGATTTAAATGCACCCAAAATGCAATTGAGCGGCATATCGGGCGGTTAACCCAACAGCGGCCGCGCATGTTAATGGCGTTATTCCTCGCCGGCCTGTTGATGACGTGATGGCTTCATCAGCATTGCGGTCAGGGCTGAAAACAGGCAGCCCGCCGTTAAATAGATCGCCACGCCATGCCAGGAACCGCCAGAAAAACTCACTAACGCAACGGCGATAAATGGCGTAAAGCCACCGCCGACCACACTGGCAACCTGATAACCCACGCCCGCGCCGCTGTAGCGATAATGAGCACCAAAAAGCTCGGTGAACATGGGTTGCTGAACACAAACCACCATGTCGTGTGCCAGATTGGCCAGCATTAATGAAAAGAACAGAATCCACCACGTTGACTGTGATTCAAGCGCCATAAAGAACGGAAAAGCACTGATGGCGCCTAATAACGCCCCGGTGATATAGATGCGACGGCGACCAAAACGGTCAGCCATAAAGGCAAAGCAAGGAATGGTCAGGCAGCTAACGCCGCCAACTAACAGGCCAATATTTAAAAACAGGTCACGCGATAGTCCCAGGTTGGCTGTTGAGTAATTCAGGGCAAACGTCGTGACAATATACATGGTCAATAATTCGCACAGGCGTAAGGCGATGATCAATAAAAAAGCGCCCGGGTGTTGGCGTAACGCTTCTATCACCGGCAACGTCCGTTTTTTTTCATCCCCCGATTGCTGCGCCACCTGTTGTTCGAATTCACGTGATTCCACCATCCCGGAACGGATCCACCAGGCGAACATCACCAGAACCACGCTAAAAAGGAACGGAATCCGCCAGCCCCAACGCAGAAAATCACTGTCGCTGGTGAGATGACTGACCAGCGAGACGAGTCCGGTGGAGAGTAACAGCCCAACGCCGTAGCCTACTTGCACGCCACTGCTATAAAATGCTTTTCTGCCTGCCGGGGCATTTTCGACGGAAAGCAATGCCGCGCCTCCCCATTCACCGCCGACAGCAAACCCCTGAATAGCGCGTAATATCACCAGCAGCGTGGGGGCCCACCAGCCGATGGTGGCAAAAGAAGGCAATAAACCGATCAGCGCGGTGGCCAGCCCCATCATCCAGACAGTGAGCATCAGCATGCGTTTACGGCCCAAACGATCACCAAAGTGACCAAAAACCACTCCGCCCAGTGGCCGGAACAGAAAACCGACGCCAAAAGTGGCAAATGCCACCAGCGTGCCCATTGTTGGGCTGATTTGTGGAAAAAACGCACGATTAAAAACCAGTGCCGCCGTAATGCCATACAATAAAAAATCGTACCAGTCGACAACGGCACCGGCAAAACTGCCCCAGGCGGCGCGGCGTGCCTGAGAAAGATTCATCACACCGCCTGAATGTGGCGCTGGAGGGATAATTGATGTGTCCATATGGGTTTCCGTCTGTTACGTTCGTTATTGCTTTATCCGTTATGTTGCCGGCACGTGTCCGCCCGCATCCCCGATCGGTATAAACTCAGTGGCATTCGTTTTCTCGCCGCTCCTGACAACGCACAATTGGCTGGGTCGAGGGATCATCAATGGGAGGTCGTGCATCCGGGTGTATAAATGCGACCACCGGATAAATTGCCTGACTGAGCATGGATGAGTAAAAAGGAGGTCAAAGACTACCGCGCTCAGCGCAAAGATGAAATAGTCTCGTGGATAAAGTCGCCTGATCATGCTATGCCGGTAATTACGCATACGTTAATCGGTAAGCGCCATGTCAGCGCCCCCAGGATACGCCGGAGATAAAAATCATCCCCTTTCCTGTTGATGTTATGTTGGCGGAGCATATTATCGACAGGGAACCATCATGAGCAGAAACGCCGGGATTGATGGACTTTCTATCAGGGGTTGTCGCCAGCTTGACCATGCGGCAGGCTCCAGATTGAGTGCGAATCTGATACGCGGCGAGTAGAGGATACTCACGTTTTAATGGCATCACTTAATAGCGGTCATTTGCGTGAGTAAAAAGAGAGTAATGCCATAAAATGGGTAATAACGTGATGGGGAAAACGACGATGTCTTGGAGGTCGCGATGGGTTATGACGATAATTCAGGATTTATTGAACGCGAAATCGGCGAGGCCGTGGTGGCAATGATTGATGCCGGTGAGGCCATCACCCGATCAGGTATTCTGAACTACCTGACCAGAAAGCGCCAGGAAACCGGTAACGCGGCTTATAAAGAGATGTTACACAGCGCGATGAATAAAATAAGCCAGGGGAAATGACAGACGCGTACGTGTTCACCCGCGTGCCTGACTGGCAAACGTGCAGCGCAACTCCGCTGCCCTGTTCACGTCAAGTGACGGGCGGAAAGCCAGTGCACCGGCAACCCGCAATATAACCAGGATGCCGATCAGCGCGGTAAAAAGTGATACGGATAAATAACACAATCAGATGTAACGGACATGATTTATCTCTGCCCGTTGAGCAATGTGTGACGTTACTCTTCTTTATCATCCTGATTATTTGATACATCATTACCAACACTGACCAGGCCGATAACGCTGGTAGCAAAGATGACCCCTGCTACGACAATCAAACCTGTGATAATACTCATACCTGAATTCCGTTCGTTGAAGTGCTTACTGGCGAGAAGTGTCTGTGATAAAGGAAGGCCTGGCATCGAAAATCATGCCGATTCTTCTTTGTATCGCCACGATTACTGTGCGCTTTTTTGCTCAAAAAATACACGGCTGTTTGTGATTTTTTGTTACAGCCTGCCATTGACGCGTTGATTATCCCGTAAGACGTCAATTGCCGTTTGCATCGCAGTTTTATCATCACGGCGCTGTTGCTTGTCCTGGCTGACTTGCAGGAATTCCAGTAGCGTACGGGTGTTGATGGGGCGCCCTGACTTACCGACTTCAAGGATAGCGTTACCGAGAATGATTTTGACCGGCGGGAGCTGTGCCGGGTACCAATCCAGTATATCTTCTGATTTCATAGGGCAAAAATTTCCGGGAAGGACATGATACCACGAAGGCGGCGCGAGCACGGGGATAAAACCAGTGCGGTTCAGCACCGCCAATCGCAATAATAAGGCGATGGTGTGACCTGCAACCTTCTTTCTTTGTTAACACAACGTGTTAAGTGACGAACAGCGATAGGCTAATGCTGTGTTTATATACATATTGTAACTTTTAGTTCTTTAGGCTATTAATACTTTTTCATTTTTCTTATCATTTTGATTACATAGGTTACATATATGAAAAGAAGTACCCTGCTTCCTCTTTTTGTTGTGGCTGCATTGGCATTAACAGGATGTATGTCGAATCCGAATAGCCTGAAGTTGCAACAGGGAACGACAAACATATTGGGGTTGGCCTCAACAGATGAAGTTACATTAAGCAATATTCAGAAAGGCACACCTAATGCTTTGGGTGGCAGTGAAGTGACTTTCGATGCGACCACCGCCAAAGGACGTAAGTTCAAATGTAAAACGTTCATGATACCCGGGCTGTTAGCGGAACCGACCTATTCAGATTTCAGTTGCTCACAGTAATTGAAAATTCTGGCTGTTTCCCCGGTCAGCACGGTGGGGAAATGGTCTGGCGGGTAGATTGCTCCCTGCCGTCACCGCTGTTTCCCCTGCCGGTATATGGACGTTTTTTTAGCCCGCTGGCGGTATGGTTTTCCTCCTTTCCTGCCCCCCGATTTATTAGCGGTTCGCAAAGAGTTCCTCTTGTTGATCAAGCTCTGCTTGTTGATGGAGTGTTTGATATATGCGGCGTACTTCGCTGGCGTAACGTGACCTGATCTTTTGCCGGGTACGCGAGGGACCCGCATTATACATCCCCACAGTATCCCACGAACGCCCATACTGGCGGAACAGACCATGAAGTACCCAGGCTCCGGTCGCGACACAGGTACAGTCTTCGCTGAGTAAACGCGCCCGGGTAACGCCTAACTGGGATAACCGGGCAAAATGTACGCTGTTGATCTGCATCATACAGACATCTTCAGTGCGGTTCCGGTTGGCACGATTGATGGCGGACAGGTTGAGGTTTGATTCTTTGATCGCAATCGATTTCAGCAAGGCCGGTGAAATACCAAAAGCACGCCCGGCAATGTTAAAGCAATCAGCCTGAGCTAACGAAGAAAAACACAGCGCCAAAACGCATAGCTGTACAGGCTTCATTCTTTATCCCTCCCCAAACGATAGCGATATGTGGCGCCACCGGAGGGAAAGTTCCCGGCTAACTGCGTGAGAAAATCGCGGCTATCAGGAACTCATTTCTTATTTTTTTCACTTAAAACATATCGAAAACGCCTGAATAAGACCATAAGTAAGCCATTTGGTGTCAGGCTATCCTGGATGTTATTCGTTATTTCTGTGAGGATTTTTCCATGCAAATTACATCAGGTTCTGCCGGTGTTTATCCTTCTTCTGTCAACGCGCCTGGTGAGTCTGGTAACTCACCGTCTTACACACCCGCAGTGACATCGCCAGATTCCGGCTCGAATAACAGCAATAATTCATCGGGAATACCCTCGGCGCTGAATTTCAACAATGTGGCCGCAACGAGTACGCCTGCGGCTATTGATTTTGGTTTACCGGCGTCATCTGATAATGGAAGAGTCGCTTCTGCCCAGTCCGGCAATACGACCAGTGGTACGGATGGCGACTCCATGGACAGCGTGGTGGCGATGTTAAAGCAGTTACTTGAGGCGTTTATACAGCAATTATCGACGATGTTATCGGCGATGGGCCAACAAGAGGGGACGGATGCCTCTTCTGCGGGGAGCGGAACGGGCACAGGAAATACGGCGGGCAGCGCGGGTGATAGTACGGGAGGTGATATCGCCAATAGCGGCGATAATTCAGGTTACGAAAACACTGGCGTGAATGGTAGTGGATCCACACCCGTTAATTCAGCAACGACATCACCGTCTCAATCTTCTGCGCCAGCAGTGGCCGATGACACGTCAATAAAGTCTACGGGAACGGGCGATTCATCAGCAGCATCCGGCGATACTTCGATGCCAGGTTTACCCTCTCAGTTGCAGCAATTCAGCCAGGAATACAGTAATGCAGCCAAAGAGACGGGAGTCCCCGCCAGTACGCTGGCTGCACTGACATGGACGGAGTCGCGTGGTGATGTGGGTGCAACATCAACCAACCCCGGTAACGGTAAAACAGATGGGGGTATAAATCAAATAAATCCAGACACTTACGAGGAAACTCGCCAGAAGTATCCCGATAAATTATCATCGGATTCCAGTGACCCGAGCAATCAAATCATGTGTTCTGCGTTATTGTTACGTGATTATCAGGATCAGTTTGGTAGCATGGATGCCGCATTGCGCGCTTATAATTCAGGGCCGGGCCAGGTCAATACCGATGATCTTTCCAGTGTGACATTGGGTAACCCGAATTACATCAATGAAGTAAACCGCACGGCGAAAGTGATCTCCTCAGGAGACGGGACCGTCCCGGCCTGACGGAGAGACCAGACCTTACTGGATAGTAATACTCACGCAATATACCCGTACTCTCCATCGCAATATACTGTGGCTGGTAGTACGGGTGCGAGCATTATTCTGAAACAATTTCATCTGAACGCACAATCCTCTATGCACATCGCTTGATCTCAGAATGAAGAAAGCAGGACGATTTTGTCAACGCCATTGCCTCTGTCATAACGTAATACTGACATTAATATAACAATATATTGCGCAATTAATGTTTATGACGGACTTTTTTGTGGTTTATCGCTGGATCGGGTGGGAATCGTCCGAAAAAATGCCATAGAAAAAAGCTGGCAATATCATGTCTAAATGTAAAAAATGTTTCATTATGTGTTTTTTTATCACAATGTGACAGTGCCCGTTTGTTGTTTATTTTTATTATTTTGGGCAGCATAAAAATGAAGCCGGGAAGGTTTTATTTTATTGCTCCCGGGGAAAACTATTTTATACGCAAGGGTATAATGACGCGGTTAATCAATTCTAATCTGATAGTAGATCATTCTATGTTAATGATTTTATGCTTTTTTTGTTTTTCTGCGGTTTACTAATAGCATTTTTTTTCATAAGGATAAAAAACGTTCAGGTATTTATGTCAGTATGATGAAGAAAAAATCTAATCTTTTTATTTCCGCCTTTCTGGTTATTTTTATACCCATGATTCGGACAGAAATACCTCCATGTCAGAGAGTGAATCATTGCGTGTTTTGTCAGGATTTCCCTACATCATGACGGCAAAAATCCTGATTGTAAATCCGTAAGCGAGTGTTAACTTAATTCTGGTTTCTATAAAAAATGCTCATTGATTTTCATGTTTCGACGGCGTCCTTGTTGTTGAATATTCCCATTAACATTTTTTTAAAATGGGAAATACTACGAATTAACACAGTCCACCTTGTTGAACCAGGTAGCGGGGAATCTATGAAAGATAATGGCTTAGAAAAGAATGGGGTAACATACCTGTTCGATGAACATGCCAGCCTGCGTCAGGCTGGCGATCTTATCCGCCTCGAGGAAGATATTCACAGCGACTTAGATTCATTGTTAAACACGTTAGCACCACTTAAGGTCGATCTGGTCCTGGAAGGGGAAACCGGTACCGGGAAAGACACCTTTGCCCGACGACTTTATACCCACTCTGGGTGCTGCGGTGAGTTTGTGGCAATTAACTGTGCGGCGATCCCGGAGACGTTGGCGGAAAGTGAATTATTTGGTGTCACGGCCGGAGCATATACTGGCGCCAATCACTCGCGGGCCGGTTATATTGAAAGTGCCAATAATGGCATTCTTTTTCTTGATGAAATTGACAGTATGCCATTGAGCCTGCAGGCGAAACTATTACGTGTACTGGAAACGCGTACCGTGGGGCGGTTAGGAAGTACACAAAGTGTAGCGCTAAATTTACGGGTGATTGTGGCGACGCAAAAACCGCTGGCGGCGCTGGTTGAACAATGCCTTTTTCGCCAGGATCTCTATTTTCGTCTGACCACGGTCAAAATTGCTTTGCCGGCACTGCGCGCACGTATTGAATATATCATCCCTCTTTTTCGGCGTTTCAGCCAGGAAGCGTCCATCCGACTTAATCGGGCGCTACCGGCAATGTCGCCCAGCTTAGCTGAATCGTTACTGCTACATAGCTGGCCGGGAAACATTCGGGAATTACGCGGCGCTGCGGAACGCTTTGTGCTCGGTATTCCGCCTTTAGGCGCCAATATTCGGCTGGAAAGCGGCAGTGTGCGCTTAAGGGATCGGATGCGTCGTATTGAATACTGTTTGATTAAAGATTGCCTGATGCGCCATGACCAGCACATTGTCAGTGCTGCACATGAACTGGGTATCCCGCGGCGGACGCTGTATCAGCGAATAAAATCCTTAATGCCGCCAGGCCGTTGATATTTTCCCCCAGGGCCGGGAACTGACAGCGTTATCCTGCCACTTAGTTGATGAATGGTTCGTCATTCAACGTTAATTAACTGGATGAAGGAAATTATATGTCTTTACTCAATAGCATCAGTACGGCTGGTCTTTTTAATTCAGTGTCTAATTTTGGTAATACAATCAGATCGGCCAGTGATTCCGTCGTGGATGGGGAAACGTCGGAGAATAAAGGCCAAAGTAATGCTCAGAGCGAAATGTTTCAGAAAGCCTCAGATGGAATTCAGGGAAAATCAATGAATGACACCCTTGAGAAAATGGAACGCGATAGCAAAAATGCCTATGTTTCTGGCTATATGAACTCGGTAACGACAATGATCAGTGCGTTGCAGCAGAACAAAATATCTTTCTGACGTCTCAGGGAGTCGGTCAGTTCCGATTCCCTTACTTTATCGTTTTCCTGAGGTCAGCAA
>JAATFO010000121.1 GCA_015655145.1 Enterobacterales bacterium
AACCCATTCGAGAGGAATGGCGCGCTGAAAACAGGAAAGTGAAGCGGGTTCAGCCCAGGTCTGGGTATCGTCAAGCCCGGTAGAAAGCATAAAAAAGCCCCATCAGAGAATTGATGAGGCCCTTGTCGCCTGACCACCGGCCCGTTCAACCGATCATGTTGCTTAACCGATCGCTGTTACCCTTTTAGGGGCATTTTGACATCATCTTAGAAGCTGTAGTTTGCCGAGATGGAGATATTACGGGGTTCACCGTAAACCGTGTTTTTGCCCACATCGATATTGTAGGATTTATCGAACAGATTGTTCAGGTTAGCCTGAACGGATAACTGTTTCGTCACGCGGTAGCGAGTGAACAGGTCAACCAGCGCATAGCTGCCTTGCTCTGCATACAGGTTGCTTGCGCCATTTGGCCCCGTGACGCTATCCCAGGTATGCGTTTGCCAGTTAACGCCGCCGCCTACGGTTAGATCCGGCAACATCGGCAGACGATAGCTGGTAAACAGTTTCAGCGAGGTACGTGGTTGGGTTGAGTTCAGTGCCGCGCCTTCGCCATCTTTAGCAACATAGCGAGTCGCACCGAAGGTCATTTGCAGGTTATCCGTCACCGCGCCGTTGATTTCAAATTCAACGCCTTTGCTGACGGTGCCATCTTGCTCATAGTAGGCGTAATCGCTGCTACCCGGAACCAGGGCGTAATTTGTTGCACCCAGGTGATCTTGCTCAATGCGGAACACCGCCAGCGAAGCGGTCACTCGGCTGTTCATCCAGTCCCCTTTTATCCCTGTTTCGTAGCTTTTACCGGTGACAGGAGAAAGATAGGCTCCGCTGGCATTACGGTAGGTCTGGGGCTTAAAGATCGAGGTATAACTGGCATAAGCCGAATAAGTCTCGTTGATGTCATACACCAGGCCTGCGTACGGCGTGATGTTATTCTTCTCCATATTTTGCGTTAGGGTATCCGCGTTGTACCTGGTATAACGGGCGCCCAGGATCAGATGCAACGGATCGGCCAGCGAGATACGCGTAGCCATATAGGCTGATTTCTGGTGGATGGTGTTGTCCTGCGACAGTGTCTGAGGACTCCAGTCGGGTTCCGGATAGTTGCCCCAGTCATTGAAATCACCGACATCTGCCGAGGTGAGGTTGGTGTACGTGCCGATGTAGCGGTTATTCTGGCGGATGTAGGTCACGCCTGCCATCAGCTCATGCTGGCGGCCAAATAGCTCATAAGGCCCGCTGACATAGGCATCAACCGCATTCTCTTTACGCCGGGCGGTGTTGTAACCGGTGCCGCCTAACAGGTCATAACCCGCATAAGGACCAATACCAATGCCGGTCGTTTTATCGAAATAACCGTCAATGTAAAGTAGCTTGCTGTCCATCGTCGATTCGGTGTGTGTGCCACTCAGGTTGAACTGCCAACCGTTGTTGAAACGTTGTTTCAGGCTGGCAAAAACTTTTTTAGAGTCGCTATCATTATAAGCCCAGTCAGGCGCAAGGTTGGTGCTGCGATCATAGTTGGTTTTGCTGCCATCAAGGTAGAAGGTCGGTAATCCGCCCCAGGTTGCGCCGCCGATGTGAGTTTCCTGATAGTCATACCCGACGGAGACGGTGGTGGAATCGGTCAGATCAGCGTCCACTACGCCATAAAGGAATTTCTTTCGGCTGTGATAGTGGTCCAGCCAACTGTCGCCATCCTGATAACCGGCGATCATGCGGGCACGTACATTCCCCGACTCGGTCAACGGTGCAGAAAGATCGGCAACATAGCGCTGATTATCCCAACTGCCGTAACTGGCGGAGACATTGCCGACGAATTCTTTACTGTCCGCATGTTTGCGTATCATGTTAATTGACGCTGCCGGACTACCCGCACCGGTCATGAGGCCCGTGGCGCCGCGTACCACTTCGACACGATCATAAATAGCGGTATCTGTAAGGGTATCACCAATATTCCACTGCGCATCAACCAGGGCAGGGACACCATCAATCTGGTAGTTATCAATCATAAAACCGCGTGAATAGAAATTGCTGCGGTTAGCGCCTGAATTAAACTCGCTGATGCCGGTCGTATTTTTCAGGACATCATTCAGTGTCTCCAGTTTTTGATCCTGCATACGTTGTTTGCTGATCACACTGATGGACTGAGGCGTGTCACGCGCGGCCAGGGCTAATTTGGTTGCCGCGCGGGTCACCGGGACATTGTAATCCGTCTCTTGTGTGCTCTGACCACTGTCCGCAGATGCGGTCACTACCAGACTGTCATCTTTTTTGGCAATATCAGCGGCGGAAGCATAAGAGGTCTGCAACGCAGTCGTCACAACCACAGCAAGTAATGATAAAGACGGGAGTCGATTGCTGGCCATGAAATCGTCAGCACGATTTCCCTGAGAACGGCAAGGAGAAAAAAACATCATTAGCCTCAAAAGATTATATTTTCTGTAATTAACTTAGCGTATGCACGTTTTATAAAAATGAAAAACGCAGCACATAAAGGCAGATTTCCCGTGTGCCCGTTATTTGTCGCCGTCATGGCAGTGTTTCTTCTGCAAGCGACGTTCACTGCGCAAAATACGACACGAGGGATCATGCACACACATAGCAAAGAGAATGAGAAGTATAATCATTTCTATTAGCGCTTCAAGAAAATTGTCGTCAACTTTTAGAGATCTTTATTGTCTAACCTCGCCCTGTTGTAAGCCCCCCCTGCCATGACTGTGTGATAACCACGGTTGCCAGCGCGACGGGGAGGGAAAATTGCCGCACGTTAACGCCGATACGAAGTGCGGTGTGGGCTAAGTGTTCCGGCATGGGCAACAGCAAGTCACTATCATGTAAAGCAAAAACGCCGGCAAATGCGGTTGGCACCACCAGGGCGACATGACGATTCAAGCCTGAAGCCGCCAATGCGGCATCAATGGGGCCGGTGGATTTTCCCCGCCTGGAGATATTGATATGGCCCCAGCGGGTGAGGGATTCTGCGGTTACGTCCGTGTTGAATAGGGGAGGGTTTGCCCGAGCGATGCCGACAAATCGCGTGGTAAACAAGGGTTGTACACGGATTTCGGGCCCCAGTTTTCTTGCCGTGCTGATGAATAAATCAATGTGGCCGCTCCGCAGGGCTTCATCGTCGATATCATCTTTTTCCGCGGTAAATCTGAGCATCGCGCAAGGCATTTCCTCAGACAGACGTTGCAGTAAATGGCCGGATATTGTCCCAATAAAAATATCATTTGCCCGTACATTGAAACATTTATTGATCGTTGAAAGGTCAATATCACCGGCTGGGGTGAGAAGGTGGATCGCTTGCTCAACACCACCACGGACAGCATCACGTAATGCTAATGCGCGAGAAGTCGGCACCATTTTTTACCCTGCGTGCACAGCGCGAACCGTTGGCAGCAAGGCTGGCGGTCGGGAAAGTGGATATTGATTTGCTCAGAAAGCTCGAAGCGGATTGTCGGGTGGAGGTCGCGGCGCCGCTCTCTACGCGCATCGATATATTTATGAATGCCAATAAAGGTTTTCATCTGGCGATTGCGCAGGCGGCAGGTAACCAGCATTAGCATGCGGCGGTTTTTTTGATCAAGAAGTCTGACTAATGCGAGCCGTAATGCGAGAGGAAACGTTGGACGGCTCAATGAACTGCACCTTATTTAGTCAGGGGGCCAACTTTTGGGGTGCAATTCAAATTACGGAGCTTACAGATTAAAACTTCACAAAACAGTCTTAGGTAAATCCTAAAAAGGAATGTCGTCATCAAAGTCTATTGGCGGCTCATTACCTGCTGGTGCGGCGTTGCTCTGTTGTGGACGGGCTGGTGCGCTACCGCTGAACTGATTTGCATTTTGTGGTTGTTGTGGCTGGCCCCAACTACCATTGTTGCCCTGCGCGCCAGCAGCGGGAGCCGCTGCGCCTGCGCCGCCGCCCTGACGGCCACCCAACATCTGCATGGTGCCGCCCACGTTGACTACCACTTCAGTGGTATAACGTTCCTGGCCGCTCTGATCCTGCCATTTACGGGTTTGCAGCGCGCCTTCAATATAAACCTGTGAGCCTTTACGCAAGTATTCACCCGCTACTTCAGCCAGCTTGCCAAACAACACCACCCGGTGCCACTCGGTTTTCTCTTTGGTTTCACCGGTCTGTTTATCACGCCAGCTTTCTGATGTCGCCAGGGTTATGTTGGCAACTGCACCGCCATTCGGCATATAACGAACTTCCGGGTCCTGACCCAGATTCCCGACAAGAATTACTTTGTTAACGCCTCTGCTGGCCATGTTTGCGCCTCCCGATGTGTATTTATTTAAGTCTAATCGATGGATTCTATCACGCCATCGTCATGGCGGATACTTTCGAGCGGGCTTCCCGCGATGATCGTTTTCTTACCAGAATAGCAAGCAAACACTGGATATCCATTCAGGTTTTTTTGTGCCATAATATCACGTTTCGTTCTGGCCATGCCGGAATCAGGCATGGTGAGGTCTGCATTAACCCGGGAAATGTGCATGGATAAGATCGAAGTCCGGGGTGCCCGCACCCATAATTTGAAAAATATCAACCTGATTATTCCTCGTGATAAACTGATTGTCGTTACGGGTCTTTCTGGTTCCGGTAAATCCTCGCTGGCATTTGATACGCTGTACGCGGAGGGACAACGTCGCTATGTTGAGTCTCTTTCTGCGTATGCCCGGCAGTTTCTCTCCTTAATGGAGAAACCGGATGTAGACCATATTGAAGGCTTGTCGCCGGCCATCTCCATTGAGCAAAAATCAACCTCGCACAACCCGCGTTCTACCGTCGGGACCATCACCGAGATTCATGATTATCTGCGCCTGCTATTTGCTCGCGTAGGCGAAGCTCGTTGTCCGGATCATGATGTGCCGCTGGCGGCGCAAACCGTCAGCCAGATGGTGGATAATGTCCTGGCGCAACCGGAAGACACGCGCCTGATGTTGCTGGCGCCCGTGGTTAAAGATCGCAAAGGCGAGCACACAAAAACGCTGGAAAATCTCGCGGCGCAAGGATATATCCGCGCACGTATCGACGGTGAAGTCTGTGATCTGTCCGATCCGCCCAAACTGGAGTTGCAAAAGAAGCATTCCATTGATGTGGTGATTGATCGCTTCAAGGTGCGCGCAGATCTCGCCACCCGTCTTGCTGAGTCCTTTGAAACGGCGCTGGCGCTGTCAGGCGGCACCGCGATTGTTGCTGAGATGGATAACAGCAGCGCGGAGGAACTGTTATTCTCCGCCAATTTTGCTTGCCCGATTTGCGGCTACAGTATGAATGAACTGGAGCCGCGTCTGTTTTCTTTTAACAACCCGGCGGGTGCCTGCCCAACCTGCGATGGGCTCGGGGTACAACAATATTTTGATCCTGAGCGAGTGGTGCAAAATCCGGAACTGTCGCTGGCCGGTGGCGCAATTCGCGGCTGGGATCGGCGTAATTTCTACTATTTTCAGATGTTACGCTCGCTGTCGAGTCATCTCGGTTTTGATATTGAAGCGCCGTTTAATCTCCTTGATGAAAAAACGCGTGATGTGATTCTCAATGGTTCCGGGAAAGAGAGTATCGAGTTTACCTATATTAATGATCGCGGTGATACTTCAGTGCGACGCCATCCGTTTGAAGGGGTGTTGCATAACATGGAGCGTCGTTATAAAGAAACAGAATCGACGGCGGTACGTGAAGAACTGGCGAAATTTATCAGTAACCGTGCCTGCGCCAGTTGCAAAGGGACGCGTTTGCGGCGGGAAGCACGCCATGTCTATATCGAGAACACCACATTACCGACAATTTCCGATATGAGCATTGGTCATGCGATGGACTTTTTCCAGAACATGACGCTGAGCGGGCAGCGGGCAAAAATCGCCGAGAAAGTGCTGAAAGAGATCGGTGACCGGCTGAAATTTCTGGTGAACGTCGGTTTGAACTACCTTTCTTTATCACGCTCGGCGGAGACCCTTTCCGGAGGCGAAGCGCAGCGGATTCGTCTGGCGAGCCAGATTGGCGCCGGGCTGGTCGGGGTGATGTATGTGCTGGATGAACCGTCGATAGGCCTGCATCAGCGCGATAATGAACGTCTTCTGGAAACGCTGATTCATCTGCGTAATCTTGGCAATACGGTGATTGTGGTGGAGCATGATGAAGATGCGATTCGCGCTGCCGACCATGTCATTGATATCGGGCCAGGCGCCGGAGTGCATGGCGGCGAAGTGGTGGCCGAAGGCACGGTTGCAGACATTATTGCGGTGGAGGCCTCGCTGACCGGTCAGTTCCTTAGCGGTAAGCGCAAAATCGCCATCCCGCAGAATCGGGTACCGGCCGATCCGAACAAAGTACTGAAACTCACCGGGGCTCGCGGCAATAACCTGAAAGATGTCACACTGACGCTGCCCGTCGGGCTGTTTAGCTGTATTACCGGGGTGTCCGGTTCCGGCAAATCGACACTGATTAATGATACCTTGTTCCCGATTGCTCAGCGTCTGCTCAATGGCGCGACGATCGCGGAACCTGCGCCTTATCGCGACGTGAGCGGCATGGAGCATTTTGATAAGGTGATTGATATCGATCAGAGCCCGATTGGTCGTACGCCACGCTCGAATCCGGCCACGTACACCGGCATTTTTACCCCGGTGCGTGAATTGTTTGCCGGTGTGCCTGAATCACGATCTCGGGGTTATAATCCAGGTCGTTTCAGCTTTAATGTGCGCGGTGGACGTTGTGAAGCCTGTCAGGGCGATGGCGTTATTAAAGTCGAAATGCACTTCCTGCCAGATATCTATGTGCCGTGCGATCAATGCAAAGGTCAGCGCTATAATCGCGAAACGTTGGACATTAAGTACAAGGGTAAGAATATCCATGAAGTGCTGGATATGACCATTGAAGATGCCCGGGCGTTTTTCGATGCGGTGCCGGCACTGGCGCGTAAGCTGCAAACATTAATGGATGTCGGCTTGTCCTATATTCGCCTCGGCCAGTCAGCTACCACGCTGTCGGGCGGTGAAGCGCAACGGGTCAAACTGGCGCGGGAATTGTCAAAACGGGGCACTGGTCAGACGCTGTATATTCTTGATGAACCGACCACCGGTTTGCACTTTGCGGATATCCAGCAACTCCTGGAGGTGTTGCACCAGCTACGTGACCAGGGCAATACCATTGTGGTGATTGAGCACAACCTTGATGTGATTAAAACCGCCGACTGGATTGTCGACCTCGGGCCTGAGGGCGGCAGCGGCGGTGGTGAAATCTTGATCGCGGGAACGCCTGAAACGGTGGCAAAGTGCGAGGCATCGTACACAGCGCGTTTTCTTAAGCCATTGCTGGAAGGGTAAGTAACCTGGTCGGATGGCGGCGGTTGCCCGCTCGCCGCCGCACTTGCCTGTTTCCCCGATGATGTGCAGAAACAGGCAAGATTCCGGCATCTTCAGGCATATCCACTTCGCCATTCACTGACTATACTGGAGAGACTTCACGTTGCAGATGCAATGATTTTGCTACCCGCCGTTTTGCTGTAACGCGAATGATTTCGTTTGTATTCTTGCTGTTCTGCCTTTCTGCTTTCCCCCGCTATTTAGCCGGGAAGCATTCCGGAGAGACGGCGACCTGGTCGCTGGTCTTATCCCATTTTGTTGGTCATTTCACGACACTTTCGATAACGGGAGACCGTATGAATATTACGTACGCCTATGCAGCACAAGACGCACAATCCAGACTCGCCCCTTTCAGCTATACGCCGCGCGAACTGCGTGATCATGATGTACAGATTGAGGTGTTGTTTTGCGGTGTTTGCCACTCTGACCTTCATCAGGTACGTAACGAGTGGAAAAACACCGTGTTTCCTGTGGTGCCGGGGCATGAAATCGTCGGGCGGGTCACCGCTGTGGGGGCGCATACCGCGCGTTATCATGTTGGCGATCTGGTGGGGGTTGGCTGTATGGTTGATTCCTGTCGCACTTGTTCCAGCTGTGAGGAAGGACTGGAGCAGTATTGCGAAGATGGGTTCACCGCCACCTATAATGGTAAAGATCGCCAGAGTGGGGCTATCACTTATGGCGGCTACTCCACGCGGGTGGTGGTCAATGAAGACTTTGTCCTGCGCGTACCCGAAAACCTTGAATTGTCCGGCGTGGCGCCATTGCTGTGTGCCGGGATCACCACTTACTCGCCACTGCGCCACTGGGGCGTCGGACCCGGTAAAAAAGTCGGGATTGTCGGGCTGGGCGGGCTTGGGCATATGGGGGTAAAACTGGCGCATGCCATGGGGGCTTATGTGGTGTTGTTTACGACTTCACCATCAAAAATTGCCGATGGTAAACGCCTCGGCGCAGATGAAGTGGTGGTTTCCCGTGATGCCAGCCAGATGGCGCAACACACCAACAGCATCGACTTTATTTTGAATACTGTCGCGGCACAGCATGATTTGAATCCGTTCATTGAACTGCTGAAACGTGATGGCAACATGACGCTGGTTGGCGTACCGGAATACGATCATCCGGCACCGCATGTCGCCACGTTGATTTTCAAACGTCGCAGTGTGGCGGGTTCACTGATTGGTGGCATTGCGGAAACCCAGGAAATGCTCGATTTCTGTGGTAAACATGGGATTACATCCGATATCGAAATGATCCAGATAAATCAAGTTAATGAGGCGTACGAGCGGATGCTTAAGAGCGATGTGAAATATCGCTTTGTGATTGATATTGACAGCCTGCGCCAGCAAACTGCGGCATAAGGTTGTTGCGAGGGCAATCATCCGGTTGTCCTCTTCTTGCCTTGCAATGAACTCACTTCAATCGTGTGCCCACGTTAATCATGGTTCATCCCCGCCGCTCGCGTGTTTAGCGCCTGCTGTAAAGACGCATCCACCAGAGAGTAAATCTGCGAATCTTTTAGCGACCCCTCAAGATAGAGGGTGCTCCAGTGCGATTTGTTCAGGTGCGCGCTGGGAAAAACATCGTGATGTTGTTCACGTAATGCATCGGCGCCAGCGGGGGTGGCTTTTAATGACACCGCCGGACGACCACTGACATCATGCACCAACGCAAATAGCACGCCATGCGTTTTTATCTGCGTTGCTTGCCAGTCACGGTGTTCACTCTGTTCAGCGCCTGGCTTACTCATGCAATATGACAATAAATCCGATATTTTCATGGTGAGTTCCTTTGCAGAATCGATAGTAGGGTAGATAACAGTATTGTTCTTTTTGGCGAAACAGCGTGGGTTTAATGTGCAAACAAGGTTGAGATGGCCGGCGCCGTAGAGTGCTGAAAAGCAGCAGACGGGCGTCTGCTGCCGGAAACCTGCGCAGAAAGCGGGGGGTTACATCACAGCGGCGAAGGCTTCTGCCACCTGATGGACGTTATGGCTGTTAAGGCCGGCAACACACATCCGTCCGCTGGCGATCAGATAGACGCCAAACTCGTCACGCAGGCGATCAACCTGACGGGAGCTAAAACCGGTATAGCTGAACATGCCGCGCTGTTTCAGGAAATAATCGAAATTTTTTCCTGGAATAGCTGCGGTTAACGCGGTGACTAATTCTTCGCGCATTGCCAGAATACGCACCCGCATCGTATCGACTTCAGCCAGCCAACGGGCCTTCAGCGCTTCATCGTTCAGGATATGAGAAACCACTTGTGCGCCAAAATTGGGGGGGCTGGAATAGTTCCGACGCACTGTCGCTTTCAATTGTCCCAGTACCCGCGTCGTCTCTTCCGCGTCACAGCAAATCACCGAAAGCCCGCCGACGCGTTCACCATACAGCGAAAACGTTTTAGAAAACGAGTTGCTGACCAGGGCAGGTAACCCGGCGGTGGCAATGATACGCAGCGCATACGCATCCTGTTCGACACTGGCGCCAAATCCCTGATAGGCAATATCAAGGAACGGGATCAGTTCTCGTGTCTGTAATACCGCGACGGTGGCATCCCACTGCGCCGGGGTGAGATCTGCGCCGGTCGGGTTGTGGCAGCAGGGGTGTAGCAAGACAATACTCTGTTTTGGCAGGGTGTTGAGCGTTGCCAGAAATGCCTCGAAGTTAACGCCATGGGTGGCGTCGTCATACCACGGGTAGGTGTTCACCGTAAAACCGCTGCCTGAAAAAATCGCTACATGGTTTTCCCAGGTGGGATCACTCACCCAGACGGCGGAATCAGGGAAGTAACGTTTAAGAAAATCGGCGCCCATTTTCAAGGCCCCTGAGCCGCCCAGCGTCTGTATTGTTGCCACGCGGCCGGTTTTCACCACCGGATGGTCATCACCAAAAAGTAAGGGCGCAATCGCGGCACGGTAGGCGGGCAAACCGTCCATCGGCAAATAGAGTGAGACCCCTTGCGGTTGTGCATTCAGGTGATCTTCCGCCGCCGCTACCGCCTGCAACTGAGGAACGACACCTTGCTGGTTGTAATATAAGCCGATACTCAGATTCACTTTATAAGGGCGAGTATCTTGCTTAAAGGTTTCCATCAACGAAAGGATCGGATCGCCAGCATAAGCATCAACATTTTGAAACACAGTGCAGATCTCCATGATTGGTTTTTAGGGTCTTACGCGCCAGCACATGCCGGGCAGATAACATAGCGATTTGTGGCCAGAGCGCCAGTCGCCTGCGTGGTTTATCATACTCACAACCAACTGTGTTGGCCTATGACAGTGGTAGCAAAATTATTCATCATCGTATTGCGGGCCAGCATAGTTATCAAAGCGTGACCACTGACCATTAAATGTTAGCCGCACCGTGCCGATTGGGCCATTACGTTGTTTACCAATAATGATTTCCGCAATGCCTTTCATATCGCTGTTCTCGTGATACACCTCATCACGATAGATGAACATGATCAAGTCGGCATCCTGCTCGATGGAGCCTGATTCACGCAGATCGGAGTTAACCGGACGTTTATACGCCCGTTGTTCCAGCAAGCGGTTCAACTGTGACAGCGCCACCACCGGCACTTGCAATTCTTTGGCCAGCGCTTTGAGCGAACGGGATATTTCGGCGATTTCCAGGGTGCGGTTGTCCGAGAGCGAAGGGACGCGCATTAACTGGAGATAGTCGATCATAATCATGCTCAGGCCCTCGTTTTCACGGTAGATTCGCCGGGCGCGAGAACGGACTTCCGTGGGCGTCAGGCCGGAAGAATCATCGATATAGATGTTCTTCTTTTCCAGCAAAATCCCCATGGTGGCGGAGATTCGCGCCCAGTCTTCATCATCCAGTTGGCCGGTACGAATACGGGTCTGATCCACCCGAGAGAGCGAAGCCAGCATACGCATCATGATCTGTTCGCCGGGCATCTCAAGGCTGAAAATCAGCACCGGTTTGTCATGCAACATCGCGGCATTTTCACACAGATTCATGGCAAAGGTGGTTTTCCCCATTGAAGGACGGGCAGCCACGATGATTAAGTCGGAACGTTGGAGGCCTGCGGTTTTCTTGTTAAGATCCTGATAGCCGGTATCAACGCCAGTGACGCCATCGTGCGGCGTCTGATACAGCGATTCAATGCGAGATACCGTCGCTTCGAGGATTTGTTCAATATTTTTTGGACCTTCGTCCTTATTCGCCCGACTTTCGGCGATTTGAAACACATGAGACTCAGCATAATCAAGCAGATCTTCGCTGCTGCGCCCCTGCGGGGCATAACCGGCATCGGCGATTTTATTGGCGACGGCGATCATCTCTCGTACCACCGCGCGTTCACGGACGATGTCGGCATAAGCGCCGATGTTAGCCGCACTGGGGGTATTTTTTGACAGTTCAGCCAGGTAGGCAAAACCGCCGGCCATGTCCAGTTCGCCTTTCTGCTCCAGCGACTCAGACAGGGTAATCAGATCAATGGGTTTGCCCATATCCAACAGGCGCTGCATTTCACTGAAAATTAATCGGTGCGGACGGCTGAAAAAATCCTCCGCGATAACGCGTTCAGAGACATTATCCCAGCGTTCATTGTCCAGCATTAACCCGCCCAACACTGATTGCTCCGCTTCCAGTGAATGCGGCGGCAATTTCAATCCCTCGACCTGGCGATCGCGGGGTTCATTCAATTTGTTGGTGGGCTTATTTCCTGCCATAGTAAACGCAATACCCTAATTCAAGTAAGGGAGAGACGGGCAAGTATACCTGTTCATACCGGGTACGTCCTCTCATCAATCATGCAGAATCAACAGGAGTGATAATGGCAAAGCGGATACAAATACGTCAACATGGCGCGCCTGACGTGTTGCAGTTTGTGGATTTTGAGCCGGTCGATCCAGGTGATAATGAGGTGCAGGTTGAGAATAAAGCCATTGGCATTAATTATCTGGATACCTATATTCGTAGCGGTCTCTACCCTGTAGCCCATATGCCGAGCGGGTTAGGCACCGAAGCGGCCGGGGTGGTGAAAAAAGTCGGCGCTGGTGTAACCCTGGTCAAACCGGGTGATCGGGTGGTTTATGCCCAGTCGTCCCTCGGGGCTTACAGCGAGGTGCATAATGTGCGTCAGGATGACGTGGCGTTGCTACCGGACGGCATTTCGTTTGAGCAGGCGGCGGCGACTTTTCTGAAAGGACTGACTGTGCATTATCTGTTGCGTCAGACCCATAAGGTTCAGCCAGGTGAAGTGTTCCTGTTTCACGCTGCGGCGGGTGGCGTGGGGCTTATCGCCTGCCAGTGGGCAAAAGCGCTGGGCGCGCAGTTGATTGGCACGGTGGGATCGGCAAAAAAAGCCGCGCTGGCGAAACACTATGGCGCCTGGGCGACGATTAATTACCACGAAGAGGATATTGCCCGCCGCGTCAGTGAGCTTACCGAAGGCAAAAAGGTTCGCGTGGTGTATGACTCGGTGGGCAAAGACACTTGGGAGGCTTCGCTGGATTGTCTGCAACCACACGGTTTGATGGTCAGTTTTGGCAACGCCTCCGGTCCGGTGACGGGCGTTAATCTGGGGATTCTCAATCAAAAGGGGTCGTTGTATGTGACCCGGCCATCGCTGAATAGCTATATCACATCCAGGGAGGCGCTCAGCCATGCCAGCCAGGCGCTATTTTCGTTGATGACCCGCGGGGCGATAACGGTGGAGGTGCCTGAAGCGCAGAAATTCCCACTGGCTGACGCCCGGCGTGCGCACCAGGCGCTCGAGAGCCGCGCGACCCAGGGGTCGAGCCTGTTAATTCCCTGATAACAGACAGTGCGCTGTGTAGGCCAGTAATGCGCAGCGCAGTGGTTCTTCAGGTAAAGGGGCGCTAAGTTTACATGGCGCCCATTCGGCTCACTCGCTACACGCGCACAACGTCTTAGCCCTTTGTCTCGCCCATCGGCGTTGACAATTACCCTTATGCCGGAAAACCTCAGCCGGCCTGAGTCCGGCAGAAAACCGAACTCAGGTCCGGATGGCGGGATCAGTAGTAATCACCATGGCGGTAGTCCCAGGTGGTGAAGATATCGGACATCATGGCCATAATCTTATCCACATCGAGACCTTTACGGATCAGTACCGGGCATGGGGTTACTTTACGTTCGCCTTTCTGCTCTGGCACCAGTTTACCGCTGGCATCCACCATTGAAACCATCACACCCTGCTCGTAACGGGTTTTGTCGCTGTCGTTCGGCTGGATAGATTTCACATAGTCATTGGCTCCGATAATCAGGTCGGCTCGGGTTTCGATACGCTCGCCAATCCCTTCTACCAAACCACGGTTACCTTTACCTGATGGGTTGGCCGAACTGGCGAAGGAGAATTTCCCGTGATTTTCCCACAGCTCTTTTGCCAGAATTTCACCGGGTTTACCGAATTTGATCACAAAACAACTGGTTTGACGACCGTCCATCATCAGCTCTTTGGCACCGTCGTTCGGGATACGCGCCACCGCGTCTGCCCGCCATGGCAGGATGCAGCCCAGCAACACGTCGGCATCCCAATGCTGCTGATACAGTTGCTCAATTTCCGGGTTCAATTGCGCCAGTTCTTTTAATTGAGTTAACGAACCACACAGCACTACGCCAGGCTTGTTGCGGTTACGTTGTTTTGCTTCAAATTTACGTTCCAGCCCGGTTTTATCGGAGGTCATGATGATGTAGCCCACTTTCGTTGGGCAGACAATCATACCGCCGTCTTTTGACAAAATTTCAACGGCTTCTGGCTGTAAGCCGCCATTCCATTGCACTTTCTTGCTGCTCATAAGGATACCTTTCACTCAAATTCGGGGTTAATTCAGGGCGTATTAACGCAAATACCGACCCGTTACGACGTTTAATCATAAAATGGACAATTGTGTTGGCGGCGTTGATATTACCTTTCGCCACGACAGCGCATACATGCTGAACTGCAGGCAGGCACAGACATACTGCCTACTCAGTACCCGAGAACAGGGCGCACTACGGATACCAGCACCATCAATTTTATGATTTTTTTACCTGGAAAGTCATTATTGTTAAATAAGCTTGATCCACATCTTTTACGGTTTTTGGCAGGAATGAATCCTACCGTAGTTTTGCCGCACAGCAAGAATCTTGCGCAAAAGAGCGGAATTGTTCCATTTTCGCCTCAATATCCGCACTTCGCCGCAGGAAAGAGGATGCCACAGTATGAGATGAGGCATCACCGCATAATGACAGCGTCGGGTCATTGTATGTCAATACCACCGGCAGCCAAACCCCCTGCCAGGGTCACCCATTATATGACAGTGTGGTGATGGAAATAAAGTTCCAAAATTGTTGTTTTTGTATTTTTTTGTTTTATTTTTAATGTGATATTTTTCACAGAAGATAAACCTGACCCTGCTACTTTTTTTTGATGAATATATTGTTACTTTTTGTTTTTGTTTTATTTTTTAAGTGATTTATTTTATGTGACGCATGGGAAGGGTTTTTCTCATTATGTTGTCCCATTTACGGCAATCGGTAGGGGGTGAAAAACATGGCGCGCTTAACAAAATTAAAATTCTATAAAATATAAAATTGAACATTATTATTTTTGTTGTTAGCGTCATGTTCTCCAGTGCCCTGATTCAGGCCTGCAGCCGATGGCGGCCATTGTTTATCCGGCCGTGTCGTTGGCCGTACGCACTCCTGTAAGTGCGACCGATCAGACGATGTAAATTCAGACGAGTACATGAATCTTGAGGGGTAACGTTATGCTCAATGTTGCATTATTGGGGGCCGGGCGCATCGCGCATGTTCACGCTAAGCATATCCACCATCATCCCAATACGCGGTTGTTTTCAGTCTCTGATCAGTTTGCCGATGCCGCTGCGCTACTGGCCGGTCAGTATCAGGCTCAGGTACTGTCAGTGACGGACGCGATTCATCATCCTGAAGTCGATATTGTATTGGTGGCGACCTCTACCGATACGCATGCGGAATTTTCTTTGCAGGCTGCACGCGCCGGGAAAGCAATTTTTTGTGAAAAACCGATCGATTTGAATATTGCGCGGGTTAAGGCCTGCGTCGTGGAGGTCAGACAGCTTGGCGTCCCGTTCATGGTTGGCTTTAATCGTCGCTTCGATCCTAACCACGCTCACCTTCATCGGGCTCTGCGCGCCGGTGAAATTGGTGAGCTGGAACACCTACAAATTTGCTCACGCGATCCTTCGCCGTTGCCGGACGATTATCTGTTAGCGTCTGGCGGCATGTTCCGCGATATGACGATTCATGATTTCGATATGGCGCGTTTCCTGCTTGGCGAGGAACCGGTAGCCGTGTCGGCTATTGCGGCAGCCCTGATCAGCCCGGCCGTGAAGGCGGCAGGGGATGTCGATATTGGGGTTATCACATTACAAACTGCGTCCGGCAAAATTGCGGTAATCAATAATAGTCGCCGTTCCGGCTACGGCTACGATCAGCGTATTGAAGCTCACGGGCAAAAAGGGTGTCTTGCAGTAAATAATGTGCCGACCACAACCCTGGTAAAAATGACTGATGACAATGGCGTGCAGGCACAAAAACCGCTGCACTTTTTTCTTGAACGTTATCAGGATGCCTTCCGCGAACAGTGGAAAGCCTTTATCGCAGCATTAACAGACCACCAATCAATGCCCACGACCGCCAGTGATGGATTAAACGCGTTATTACTGGCCGAGGCTGCGATGAAATCGCTGAAAACACAGCAAGTAGTGCCCATTTCTTTGCATGAGGTGTGAGATGAAATTAGGTTTAGTCAGCGACAGCCTGAGCCAACTTTCCACTATCGAGGTGATTAAAACCGCCGCTGAGTTGGGGCTGGATTGTATTGAATTCGCGACCGGTAATTGGTCATCCGCCCCTCATCTCGATCTTGACCATTTACTCAACGATGGTGGAGCAAGAGCCAGTTTGCGCCGTTTGCTGGATGATCATGGCTTGACGATTTCCGCCCTGAATGCGAATGGCAATCAACTGCACCCCGGGCCATCCGGTATGGCGCATGCGGCATGTGTGGAAAAAACAGTGCGCCTCGCGGCGATGATGGATATTGATCATGTCGTGATGATGTCCGGGCTACCGGCAGCGCCTGGCGATAGCTACCCAAACTGGATCATCTGTGCCTGGCCGCCAGAAACTCAGGTGATCCTTAATCACCAATGGGATGTTGCGGAATCGTACTGGAAAACGCTGGCGCAACTGGCGCGGGAACAGGGGGTGAAGCTATGTATCGAAATGCACGGCCAACAGTTGGTGTATAATTTACCGTCATTTTTGCATCTTCGTGAGATTACGGGGGATATCGTCGGGCTTAATTTCGATCCCAGCCACGTTATCTGGATGGGGGGCGATCCCTTGGCGGTGATTCGTCAGGCTGGCGAGATGATCTACCATGTTCATGCCAAAGATACCTATATTGATAGTTTTAACCGGGCGACTGCCAGTGCGCTGGACTGCCGTCCGATGACCATGAGTAAAGAGAGAAGCTGGTCCTACGTGACGCTGGGCTACGGGAAACCTGAATCCTGGTGGAATGAATTTTGTTATACGTTAGCCCACTTTGGGCATCCGCAATTGACGCTAAGTATTGAGCATGAAGACATGAACTTGTCGCGTCTGGAAGGGGTAAAAAAGTCGGTCGCTTTACTGCAACGCACGGCGATGTTCGAGACCTCGGATTATCAATTACCGGCGATTTAACGCAAAAACAGCGGCGGTGTTTATCTCGCCGCTGTTTGTTGGCGGGAAAGACGCAGCGAACTCCCTGTTGCCAACGGGGGCCGCATATCAGGATGCCATCTCCCGTTTAAATACCGCCAGCGTATGCGCTTTGACGCGGATAAACTCTGGATGGCCCATGACTTCGGCGTTACGTGGTCTGGGTAGGTTAAACGGCACAATCTCCGCTACCCGTGTCGGACGACGCGTCAGTAACAGGATTTCATCCGCGAGGAATACCGCATCTTCTAAATCATGCGAGACAATTAACATTGTCACCCCGGTCGCGATCTGTACCTGCTGCAGCTTGTCACGAATAAACAGCGTCATCTCGAAATCCAGCGCGGAAAACGGTTCGTCAAGGAACATCACCTCCGGTTCAGTCGCCAGGGCGCGCATAATGCAGACCGTCTGCTGCTGCCCGCCGGAAAGCTCGTACGGATAGCGCTGCAAATCAAACCGGATATCAAACATCTGTATCAGTTCATCAACACGTTTTTTCACTGCGGCAGATTTCATACCGTGTCGTTTGAGCGGGTAAGCGATATTGTCCCAGGCGCTGATCCACGGGAAAAGCGCATCCCGGTAATTCTGGAAAACATAACCAATATTGGTCTCTGCCAGCGTTTTACCATCAAAGAGGATTTCGCCGCTATCCAGCGGGATCAGTCCGGCGATCATATTGATCAACGTTGATTTACCACAGCCGTTCGGGCCAAAAATTGAGACGATCTTCCCTTTGGGAAGATCGAGGTTAAGATCCTGATACAGCGGTTGACCGGCAAAGGTTTTATCCAGTCCGCGGATGGTGACATGCGTGTCGGGTTTTGGGTAAAGGGGATTTTTCATGCTTTTCCGCTCCAGTGTACACAGCGCTTCTCAATCAACAGGAAGGCAAGATTCAGCAGGTAACCAAAGGCGCCTGTCACCAGGATGGAGGCATACATATCTTTGATGTTGAACAATTGCTGTGCATCAATGATGCGGTGGCCGAGCCCGGTTTCCGAGCCAATAAACATCTCAGCGACAATCACGATAACCAATGCCATAGACACACCAGTGCGCAGGCCGACAAAGGTCTGCGGCAGGCTCTCCATCAGCATGATGTCCTTAAACACATGCCAGCGAGAGACGCCCATCACTTGAGCCGCCATGATCCGTGTCTTTTTGGCGTTCATCACCCCATAGGCGCTGTTAAACAGGATAACCAGCACCGCGGCAAAGGCAGCAATAGCGATTTTGTTGGCGTCAGTGATACCAAAAATCAACATAAATAAGGGGATCAATGCCGATGAGGGTGTTGAGCGGAAGAAATCCACCAGAAATTCCACGCTACGATAGAGTTGTTCGCTGCTACCGAGTACCACGCCCAGGGGAACGCCAATCAATGCGGCAAACAGGAACGCCATCATTGTACGATAAAGGGTTGCCCCCATATCCTGATTCATGCTGCCATCCGCCAGCGCGCTGAACAGATAGCTCAGCGTGTCGACGGGGGAAGGGAGCAGGACCGGGTTCAGCCAGTTAGCGCTGACCGCAGTTTGCCAGAACAGAAATAAAATCAACGGTCCCACCAACGGCAGCAAACGACGACGCCAAATATTACTCATCGCCATCTCCTCAGGCCTGATAAATCAGCGTGGCGACATCCAGTGACTTACTGAAGATCTTACGCTCGGTAAATACATCGTAGAATTTCTGGAACCACTGCAGATTATCCCCGGTCAGTTGGTCATACATGACAAAGCCCGGCAGCGGCACTTCTTTCACCAGCGCCTTCTCAATGCCGGTATAGCCCGCAACATACTGACGTGCTTCATCCGGTGCTTGTTGAATAAATTTCACTGCTTCAGCATAGGCTTCCACCACGTGTTGCGCTTTGGCTTTATCGGCGGTGATAAAACTGCTGGTCAGTGCCGCTGCGCCGCCAAACCATGGCGCCTCGGCATTGCCAAGTACGTATTTAGAAATAACACCGGTTTCCAGTACTCTGCCCATTCCCTTCATCCGCGCTACGGTGCCGGTAGGTTCCAGCGTGTAGACGCCATCTATTTGTCCGGCAGCCAGTGCTGGCGCATGCTGCCCAACCGGCAACTCAATCACTTTGGTGTCGCTGAAACCATTTTTCTCCAGAATGATTTTTGTCATGGTGACGTTCTGAATACCGGGGCCGCTGGCAATACGCTTGCCCTTCAGGTCGCTAATGGTTTTTGCGGTGCTGTTAGTGGGTACCAGAAACTCATCCAGCACCATTTTTTCATTGGAGGGATTGGAGCAAATGATTTTGAACAGGCCCGGGCTGGTGATGGCGCCTAACCCAAGCGCTCCGGTGGCGGTGCCGTTGGCGCAACCGTGAATTCTCCCGGTGATCATTGCTTCTACAACCTGTTGTGGGCTGGCGAATTTCACGGCGCGTACGTTTACGCCCGCCTGTTTAAACATCCCTTTTTCTATGCCAACGTACAGTGGCAGGCCACCGACAATTGGCCAGTACCCTATCAGGATCTCATCGTCGGCGGCCAGCGCCGACGTGCTACCCACCATATTGTTCAAGGCGATACCGCCGAGTGCCAGCATGGAAAATTTCATTAACTGACGACGTTGTTCATTGATCTTTTCTTTATTGTTATTGCTCATATCTTACTCCCCGGATAAATAATCGACCGGTATGCGGTCTTGTATACAAGTCTGAGGGGAATAATGCATAAGTTGTGCCATATTCCTGACAATCACTAAACATGTCCTGACAACAGAAAGCGGAAAGAGAACGGGTAGCCGGCACTGTAATAGTGCATTCTGATTCTCACCTGCACTACCACCGTTCATCTGTCAGCCTGACAGCAGAAAACAGGTACTCAACAGGATGATAGTAATGTAAAGACGTTATCTCAGCGGTATAAAGAAAATAAACAACGGGGGGCGAATGCGTGAGTGGTGATGTTTTACCACTAGCAGTAATTTAATTTCAAACTGTTATTGTTAATTGCCGAAATTTATTATTTTGATCTTAAGCGGCTATTAATGTGTCTGGGTGATTGCTCTATGACAAATCCAGTATGTGCAATGTTCCGGAAGTCGATAAAAAGTTTTTTAAGTTTACTTATTTAAATAAATAACAATCTTATTACCTTTTGTTGATAACTTTAAATTATGGGTTAACCATTGGTTTACAGTTAAATTCATTATCTTTAACTAATAATCTTTTTATTTATCACGCTAATAATAATCTTGGTTATTATTCATAAACGGTTGAAGTCAAATGAAAAAAATGACACTATAAATTGCTTTTTATTTAATTTGGCACTTAAGGGAAAATTATGAAAAACGTGAAAAAAAAAGTATTATTAAGTGAAAAAATTAGTGATAAAGGTGTGAAGATTCTTACTGATGCTGGTTTTGACGTCGTCGTCTCACCCTCCACTGATGAAGTCAGTATGAAAAATGCTATCAAGGATGTGTATGGGGTAATTATGCGGGCAACCAGTATCAATGAAAATATTATTGCTGCGGGGAAACAATTAAAAATAATTTCCCGTCATGGTACTGGATTCGATAATATCGATGTAACCTCTGCAACTAAACATGGTGTGCTGGTGGCAAAAGTTGATGGCGCAAATGCATATTCTGTTGCGGAATATGTAATTGGTGCCATCTTGACATTAGGCCGTCGTTTTATTAATTCAAACGATGCATTCAGAAATGGCAGTATGTGTGTTAATGGCGCATCTTTACCGGGCCTCGCGGTGAGATATAATCTGAACGGGTATGAAATCAGAGGTAAAACACTGGGTATTATTGGATTTGGCAGAATAGGTACTATTCTTTCCAGCCTGGCTTTACCGCTTGGGCTTAAAGTCATTGCCTATGATCCCTATGTGAAAAATACCTCTCAGCATGTTGAGCATGTTGAGCATGTTGAGCATGTTGAGTTGGTTGATGATGTGAATATCATTTATAAAAACTGTGAGTTTATTTCAATCAATGTGCCATTGACGAAAGAAACAGAAAACATGATCTCTAAGAAACAACTTGAGATGATGAAACCAACGGCATGCATTATTAATGCTGGACGTGGCGGCGTTGTAAATGAAATCGACCTTGCGAATGCATTGAATACAAATGTTATTGCCGGTGCAGCATTGGATGTCTTCCTTCCCGAACCGCCAAAGGCAGAAAATCCGCTGTTGAAAGCGAAGAACGCTTTGTTGACGGCACATATTGCCGGTACGACATTTGAAGCTGGTGAGGCGCTGGCCATGGGTGCGGCACAAGCAATTGTTGACTATGCGAATGGCTTAAAACCACAGTTCACAGTAAATCCTGAAGTGACAGGATCGCTAAAATGAAAAAGAAAATAATTGGACTCACTGGCATACTGTTAGGTATTGCCATCGCGTTTATACCACCGATTGACGGCCTGGATAAAAATGCAATGATTGTCCTGGGCACGGTGGTGACGGCGAATATTTTTTGGATATTTAGCATCATTCCAAATTTTGCTACCGGGTTGATTATGGTTGCGTCCTGGCCATTATTTAAAACAGTAAAATTCGCTGAAGCATTTTCTGTCTTTTCAGGTTCCGGCTGGTGGATTGTCGTCGGTGGACTTGGTATTGGCGCTGTTGCCACTAAAACCGGTCTCATGAAACGTGTGGCATTGTATGTTATGCGGATGTTCCCGGTAAATTTCAAAGGTCAGACGCTGGCCATGATTTTTGCTGGCACGGTTGTTGCACCAACCATTCCAAGCACCAATGCCAAAGGTGCGATTGCAGCACCACTGGCAAAAAGCATATCTGATACATTAGGGTATCAGGAAAAAAGTAAACCAAGCGCAGGCCTGTTTGCCGCAATGTTCTGGGGATTTATCGTATCCGCGCCATTGTTTTTAAGCGCCACATCAACAAATTATGTTATTAAGGGATTATTACCTGAACAGTTACAAAATCAGCTTTCATGGGGTTATTGGTTTTTGATTGCAATACCCTGGGCAATTATTGTTTTGGTTGGTGGGTATGTATTAATTAATGTTTTCTATAAACCTAAACAAGATGGTAAAATAGAAAAAGTTAACATTGAACAGCAAATTGCCGCATTGGGAAAAATGGGCAGAGATGAAAAGATCACTGCAATTGTGTTATGCATCACTCTGGTTTTTTGGATACTGGAACAAACTTTAAATGTTTCATCCTCAATTGTCGCAATCATTGCGTTATCTGTCCTTTTGGGGTTAAAGGTTGTTTCACCTGTTGAATTCAGAACGAAGATTCCATGGGATGCGGCGATCTTCATCGGTTGTGCCATGAGTTTAGGAACCGTGTTGGGTGTGGTTGGTGTCAGCCATTGGTTGGAAGTTACTTTAGGGACAATAATTACCCCCATTCTTTCAAATCCAATTGTTGCTATTCTCGCATTATCACTGATTATCTATGCTGCGAAGTTCGCCTTAGTTTCATTGATTACGGCGGCGACGGTATTTTTGCTGGTCCTTATGCCTTTTTTCTCAGCATTATCCTACAGCCCGGTTATTTTGGTGTTTATTGTTACCACCAGCATTAATGTCTGGATCTTGCCCTATATGAACCCCCCCTATTTGACTACCGAAGCCGCAGTGGATGGTAAAATGTCTACGGATAAATATGCAATGACATCATCACTGATCTATATGGTATTAAATATTGTTGGGTTACTGATCAGCTTACCTTACTGGCATTTCCTTGGGCTGTATTAATATAATAATATTATTTCCCCGGCGATGAGCAATCAGTTGTGCATCGCCGCCTAATAGCCAGAACCATGGGCATTTGTTGACACACACCGTCCATTACTGAAATCGGGTGGGTAAGTTCACACCAGCTCGTCTTCCCGCTGCCCTGCGGGTTGACTAAACGGCCGCCAGGCCGGGAATCAAGCTGGCATCAAGCACAATCGAGCTGCTTCACTGAGCATTAGGCAATGAAACATAGCTTACTCTTGACGGTAAGTGAATATTCACTTACCGT
Source organism: Enterobacterales bacterium (assembly GCA_015655145.1). GTDB lineage: Bacteria > Pseudomonadota > Gammaproteobacteria > Enterobacterales > Enterobacteriaceae > JAATFO01. The sequence continues at coordinate 23,104 of JAATFO010000121.1, forward strand.
CAAGAGTAAGGAGGATTTATGCACAATAGTTCCAGAAAACTGCCCGCCGCAGACCGCAAAGACGCCATTTTAGCGGCGGCGGTTCCCGTGTTTGCGCGGCTCGGACGAACAGGCACCACGACAAAGGAAATCGCCAGGGCGGCGGGGATTTCCGAAGCCCTTCTCTACAAACACTTCACGGGAAAGGAGGCGCTGTATGCCGAGCTCGAAAGTCATTGCGTTGAGGCAAACGCCGTCGGCGACCGACTTTTTGACGGAGCAACGCCATCAACGGCGACGCTGGTGATGGGCGTCGCCGTGCTGGTACAGGCGGTGTTCCCGGGGATCGGCGATCGGCAGTCTCACGAGGATGCCAAGCGTCTTGTCACCTCTAGCCTGCTTGGCAATGGTCGGTTCGCGAGGGCGTTTCTGGACCGGCATGTGAAGCCGTTGATCGGTGTTTTTGAAACGTCTCTTCAGGCCGCGATGGTGGCTGGCGATGTCGAAGAGGGCGTGCGCACCACCAGGATCGACATCTGGTTTATTCATCACCTGGCGAACACGCTGCATTTGATCAGCCTCCCCGACGCTGGCGTAGTTGATTACGGCGTGACCCAGGAAGAACTGGTCGAATGCACTGTCCGTTTCCTGCTACGGGGTCTGGGACTGAAGAACGCCGCTATAGATCGCTATTACGACCCGAAGGAAATCAAGAAAATCCTTCAACCAATAACACGAGAGTGACTATGCGACAGATAAAAAAGATAGCCGTCCTCGGGGCAACAGGTCGCCTCGGCGCACCGGTCGTCGCGGAGCTGGCAAAGACCTTTCAGGTACGGGCGATCGTTCGCTCGCCGGATAAGGCGAGAACCAGGCTCCCACTCAATGTGGAGATCGTCCGGGGGGATCTCCGGGATATCCCGAGCCTGCACGCCGGCCTCGACGAGATGGACGCCATTTACATCAATCTCGCCACCGAGACGGTGGATTTGAACCTGCCCTTCTATGAAGAGCGGGAAGGTGTAAAGAACCTGATAGCCGCCACGAAAGGGCGGGACATCCAGTACATTGCGAAGATCGGGGCGCTTGGCGTCTATCCTCCGGCCCTCAAGACCATCAAGAACAACATGGTCCCGAACCTCATCCGGATGGAGGGGCACAAAATCATCGCGGCATCCGGCATCCCCCACACTTTCTTTGCGCCGACCCATTTCATGGATCTGTTGCCGAACATGATCAACAAACATGCGCTCCAATGGATCGGGAACACAAGTGTGAAGATCTATTGGATCAGCGCCGCCGACTATGGGCGACAAGTGGTCAAGGCCTTTCAGAGTCCGGAGACGATGCCGGAGCACTGTCCAATCCAGGGACCACAAGCTCTCACGGTCAAACAGGCGATGGAACAATTCGTGCAGCACTACGATCCTACGCTGAAAATCCGGATAGCCCCACTGTGGATGATCAGGGCGCTTGGCTTCTTCAGCCCGAGGATGAAGTTCGTCGGTCATCTGTTCGCCTATTTTGGCAGCCATGAGGATCCCTTCTACGCAGATCAAACCTGGCGAGACTTGGGCAAACCGACAACAACCATCGACATGTTTGCGAAAGGCCTCCGCCAGACGCCAACAGCTAAATGACGAACCAATGGGTTGGCGCACATCACATTATCTTGTTTTGACATGACAACAAGCAATGTCGCGCCCAGGGGGATGAGGTCGGGATAGCGAGGAATTTACTCAATGATCATCCCATTATCATCATTTTCAATGCGATTGAGAACGCGCCACACTTCGTAGCGCGAATTACCACAAAAATACAAAGTCTATTTATAGGTGTTACGATTTTCCCCGGTGTTGTTTCTTAAGTAATTCGTTGTTTGTCAATCTCCGCTTGATTGTGGGCCTGCAGCATCTTGTCTAATCGTCCTTCATCCAGCCAGGAGCATAACCGTGTAATTGCCTCGGTATGTTGTTGTCCATTGCCGGCGGCCAGAATAATAATCAGAGAAACCTGTTCACGTTGATTGAATGCGACCGGGTAGGCGAGACGCAGCAGAGAAAAACAGGTTTCTGCCGTCAGAACGCCTTGTTCCGGGCGAGCATGGGCCAGCGCAAAACCGGGACTGATAATGTAATAAGGCCCGCTGGCGAGTGTTTCAGTGATGATGGCATCCACATACCGGCGAGATATCAGGCCTGCATCAATCAAGGGACGACTACAAAGATGGATCGCCTGTTGCCAGTCAGTGCATTCATCAGTGAATTGGTAACCGATAAATTCAGGGGCTTGCATCTTCTTCCTCCACAGAACGTCAGGCCGGATTTTTCCGGCCTGTTATTCAGGCAATTAACGGACTGATTTGTTGCTGAAGTTGTTCAGCGCTGATGCCATATTTACGCTTCAACTCGCGGCTATTTCCCGATTCGGTAAACGTATCTTGTGTTCCTAAGCGCACCACCCGCGGGTGCAGCCCATGTTTCACCAGCATTTCAGCGATTAATCCGCCCAGCCCGCCATTGATCGTATGGTTTTCAATGGTGGCAAGGACACCGACCTTCTCAACTAACTGGCAGAACCGTGCTTCATTGAAAGGCTTAAGGCTGGCAACGTGGATCAACTTACCTTTTTTCCCTTCATCCAGCAGCGCCTGATAACCCGCGGTGGCCTGTTCGAGGCAGGTGCCTTCATACAAGATCGCGAAATCATTGCCGCTATCCTGTACGGCGGCGATGTCGGTGACGCGTGGTACGTTGGTTTTATCACGTATCGGCATCGGTTCACGGGCCAGACGGATATACACAGGTCCCTTGATGGCGATCGCCTGTTCAAATGCCTCAACCACTTCTTCGGCATCTGCCGGGGAAAGCACCGTGAGGCCTGGCAGCACGCGAGTGAGTGCAAGATCTTCCAGTGCATGATGTGAGGCGCCATCAGGGCCATCGTCCATGCCGGGATGGCTACCCACCAGCTTGATATTGGCGCCGGCGTAACAGGCCTGGCGTAGCTGTGTCCAGGCGGTGCCCGTGACGAACATCGCGAAATTAACATAAAACGGAATATGACCTTCCAGCGCCTGACCGACAGCAAAGCTCATGGCTGAGCCTTCCGCAATGCCCATCTCAAAGAAATGGTCAGGGAACTGCGCCTGGAACTGATCGGTACGCGTGGAGCTGGCAAGATCGCTGTCGATCACCACCAGCGGGTAACCTTTATTTTTCAATGCAATCAGGGCATTGCCTATTTCATCTCTTGGCGCTTTCATACACTGAGTTCCTCCATCGCTTGTTGGTATTGGGCATCGCTCGGGGTTTTGGAATGCCAGTCGCCATTGTTTTCCATATAACTGACGCCGGACCCTTTGACGGTATGGGCGATGATGGCGATCGGTCTGTCGCGTAAATGGCGAGCCAGCAGGAAGGTATCAGCCACCTGACGCATATCATTGCCGTTATGCAATTCAAGAACGTGCCAGCCAAAACAGCGAATTTTGTCTGCCAGTGGTTCCAGGTTAATCACTTGATTCACCGGATCGTGTGAGGAGAAACCGTTGTAATCGATAATCGCCATCAGGTTATCCATGTGCATATGGCTGGCTTGTTGCAGTGTTTCCCAAATCTGCCCTTCGTGCATTTCACCGTCACCGACAATGGCAAACACCCGTGCCGCCTCGTTCTTCAGGCGTTTAGCGGCCGCCATTCCCAGTGCGATGGATAACCCTTGTCCCAGCAGACCGGTTGTGGCATCCACTTGCGGCAGGGTTTTGATACTGGGATGCCCCTGCAGACGTGAATTAATCTGGCGGAAGGTACTGAATTCAGTACGCTGGATGAAACCGAACTGATACAACAAAGCATATTGGGCTGCGACGGCGTGCCCTTTGCTCATTACCACCCGGCTGCGTGGGTCGTGGGAAAAATCCACTTCCTGATGGTAAATCCAGGTCAGAATATCGGCAATCGACAGCGCCCCGCCGGGATGTCCGATACCTGATTCATAAATCATCGTGACTATATCGCGCCGCGCCTGCCGGGCATGTTCGATGAGGGATTGAATGTCCATGGTGACTCCTTATCAGGGCAACATTTTGCCGATGTAATAAACGATTAAGCCGAGAGCAACGAAGTCGGTTTCCGGGAAACTGGTGCCGGACAGCCCAACAGACTCCATGATGGGATAGATCAGTGCCGGTCCGATGCCGATCAATATGCCCGTCACAAAGCTGCCGGCGATGGCGCCTTTCCAGCCTCCGGAAGCATTACCGAATACCGCCGCCGTCGCCCCGATGAAGAAATAGGGGATAGCGACAGGAATAATGACGGTTTGCCCGAACAACGCCAGCACCCCCATCACCACCAGTCCGCCAATAAAAGAAGAAATAAAGCCCAGTACTGTCGCTGTTGGGGCGTAAGGGAATACCACCGGGCAATCGAGCGCAGGTTTGGCATCGGGGATAAATTTTTCCGAAATGCCGAGAAAGGCCGGTACGATTTCTGACAGCAGCAGACGTACGCCAGTGATGATGATGTAGAGTGAGGCGGTGAAGGTGAGTGACTGGAACAGCGGATAAACCAACCAGTGCATGCCACCGGCGACGGCGGTAACGGCGGCTTTACCCGCACTCAAGGCAGCGATGTAATAAAAGATACTGACTGAAATTGAAACCGAAACAATGTAGTCCTTAAAAATCCCCAGCCAGCCGGGCAGGTTCAGTTTTTCGGTCGACTGTTTTGGATCGCCGACTTTAGCACCGATCCAGCCTGATAATGCATAGGCCAGGGTGACGTAATGCCCCATTGCGATTTCATCATTACCGGTGATTTTGCGCATCCAGGGTTGCGCAATCGCCGGATAGAGGCAGGCGGCTAAACCCAGTAGGATCGAACCTGCGCAAATCGTCACCAGATCACTGTAGCCCAATGCTTTCAGTGTGACGGTAAGCAGGGCGGAGAGGTATAAATTATGCTGGCCGGTCAGGAAAATATATTTAAATGGGGTAAAGCGGGCAAAGATCAAATTCCACACAAACCCTATCACCATAATCAGTGACACGCACAGAGAGAATTTGGTTTGCGCCAGACCGGTCAGGGCTTCGGCCAGAGGCATGACGCCCTTGAGTCCGAAGCCATCGCTAAACAGCGTCTGAAAGTTGCCCAGAGACGTCACAGCCAGCCCGGCACCACCGGCGAACACCAAAAAGCCGACGATGGTTTTGAAGGTGCCTGAAAGCACCTTTTCCGTCGGCTTGCGCTGGATAAGCAAACCAATGAACGCAATAAATCCGACCAGCAATGGTGTGACGCCGAGAATGTCGAATACAATAAACTTAAGGAGATCCATATAGCCCCCTGTTAGCGTGGGTTGTTTTTCTCACTGACGAGTTGGGAAAGTGCGGCGTCCATTTCTTCGCTGTTCATCAGATCAGTGATACCAATGGCGCGAAAACCGGAGGCTTCTATTTCAGGGGTGAGATCTTTCATGGTGAGAACGAAATCGATATCGCGGTAGGTGTTCAATCCTGAGAGCACATCGTGCTCAAGTTCGATATCCCAGCCATGTTTATCGATGATTTTTTGTGCTTTTATTTTGAGCATCAGGGAGCTACCCATGCCGGTACGACAGACAATCAGACCTTTCATTTTTGTCTCCAATAAAAACTATTTTTATGTTTGCTAGTGCTATAATAATTATTATTACAGCCGACAAAACAAAGGTGTGATCGCGATTGCAAATCCATATAAAAAGGTAAAATATGGTCAAAGATGATTTCAACTTATTGATAAATATAAGAAATATGATGGGTGGTTTGAGCCCGATTCTGGAGCGAGTCGGCCGTTTTGTGACGGAAAATCCTGATTATGTGATGCGGCATACTATTACTGAACTGGCTGATTCGATTGACACCAGCGAGGGGAGCATTACCCGATTTTGTCGGGCCACGGGGTTTAAAGGCTTTGCTGATTTTCGTACCGCCCTGGCGCTGGAACAGGGTGCTAACCAGCCTATTCCTGGCGTTGATCCGGCGCTTAAACCAATTATCGACAGCATCTGCGACAGTGATAAAATCCTTGATTCCGCCGAGCTGAATACGATTGCCAGCCAACTCCATGAAGCGAATCATATTTCTATTTATGCAGTAGGTATTGCGGTGCCGGTCGCCATGTTGTTGCAGATGAACTTGATGCGTATGGGGAAATCGGCCAGCCTGATTGATCGGCTTTATCAACCGATTAATCCGTCGGAGGGGCGCTGTGTGGTTATCGCTGTTCATATCACTGAAGCGTCCGCCGATATCCTGCAAATGCTGGTGCAGGCAAGGCAACAGGGGCATAAAATTATTGCATTGAGTCGCGGGTCATTTCACCCTTTTACACAACTTGCTGACTGGAATTTGCAGGCGGCGGTGTCTTGCGCCAGTAGTGGCGAAAGTGGTTTTACCGAAATAGCAGGTACTATGATGGTGGTTGATCGGCTGTTGAATGCGCTTGAGCAAAAAGATGAACGTTATCGCCAGCAGCGGGAAGCCAGCCAGAAGAGCGTTTTCTCCATTGAAAGTATTGCCAATAAATTAACTGAGTATTTTATGTCGTGAACAGACTCACGTTGCTCAGGTGGGTATGGCTGATGGCCAGAACCGACCTTGCGACTGCGGTTGCCTAATCTTTTTGACAGAGCTGGTCAAATATCTTCACTATTGATCTGATCATTAATGTTGCACGATTAACGATACACTTCGCGAAAATAAGGTCATATTGTATGTCGGTATTGAAAAGAATCACTTTACCATTATTAATGAGTGCGGCACTTTATTCCCAGTTTTCCGCCGCAGCGGTGGAAAGCTATGCGATAGATCCAGGCCACACTTCAGTGGTGGTGACATGGACGCATTTCGGCTTCTCGCATCCGACGGCAGATTTATCCAATATCACCGGCAACATCGATTTTGACGCAAGCAATGTCAGCAAATCCAGCATTGATGTTTCAATCCCGACAGACACCATTAATACGCATGTTGAGGCGCTAACCACCGAATTTAAAGGTGCGGAGTATTTTGATGTGGCAAAATTCCCGACGGCGAGCTTTAAAAGCACCAAAGTGGTCAGCAAAGGTAATAATAAAATCGATGTTTATGGCGACCTGACCATCAAAGACATTACCAAAGCGGTAGTTTTGCACGCGGTGCTGAACAAACAGGGCATTCACCCGATGATGAAAAAACAGACTGTCGGTTTCGATGCCAAAACGACCTTCAAGCGGTCTGAGTTTAAACTGGACAAATATGTGCCGGCCGTCAGTGATGATGTCACGCTGACCCTATCTACCGAAGCCCACGCCAAATAATATTCCTGACCTGCATCGCAAGACCCTCATGTAAGCATGAGGGTACTGATATGCGGGTATGGCGTCGTCTTTTGTCGGCTGGCTGATCGTGTCAAACCCGCTGACGGTTCACCGTCAGCGGGTTTCCGATATCAGCCGATATTGGGGCGATTATTTTGTCTATTACCGGGGGCTCGAATAATGCTGAATTACTGGCGTAAGGCACTTTCCCTGAGGGAACTTGCTTCGCCGCTGCATTTAAATGCACATCCTGGTCGTCAAAGAAAATATGCGGTTTGAATGCTTGCAGCACTTTGGTTTTTTCGACGCCGCCAAGGAAAAAGGCTTCATCGACATACACGCCCCAACTCCTCAACGTTTTAATCACCCGCATTTCTGAGGGACTGTTTCTCGCGGTGACCAGTGCGATACGGATAGGCGAGTATTCAATTCGGGTGGGCAAACGATCCTGAAGTTTCGCCAGCTTCTTTAGCAACGTGGCATAAGGTCCTTCCGCCATTGGAATATCCTGCTGTGCATCTTCCTGGGCATGAAACGCGGCGATCCCCCGGGTTTTATAAACCAGTTCGCTTTCATCGGAAAACAGCACCGCATCGCCATCAAACGCAATTCGTACTTGCCCTTCAGGAATGGCGGCGGTGTTTGACGGTGGATCTTTTAATACCGCAGCGGCGCAAAAACGTGAATCAATCACTTTTTGCGCATCATCCACATTGGTGGTGAGAAACAGATCGACATCAAAGGCATCGAGATAATCGGCCACGGTTTCCCCGGCAGTAAAGGCGGAACGCGTAATATCCAGTTTATCGTGACGGAGGGTATTCAGCACCCGGATGCCGGTATCCGGACTGTTACGCGACATCACTACCACTTCAACCAGCGGTGATTGATCGTCCGGTTGGCGGTAGCTGTTAAGACCGAGAAGCGCTTTGACCAGGGGATATCCTGTGCCGGGATTGAGCGGTTCGTTCTCATGCTTAAGCATATAAGCACGGTATTTCTCCATCGCACTGTCGCGATCTGTGGCATAGGTTTCCCGAAACATGTGATCGGATTCGCTCATATCAAACAGTGCTGTCGCACTAATGCCAATCACCAGTGTATTGCTTAAATCTAACGGCATTTTTTACCCCTGAAGGCGAGAGTATCGGGATCGCTGGATGGCGAAATCATAACCATATTTGTCGGCTTCCGCCACCGGAACTCGGGTTACGCCGCCAGGGGGTAAACACGACGTGATTCATCGGTTTTTCGCCCTGATGCAATGCCTATTTTTGTGGCTATAGACATTATTATTATACCTTATCCCTTCTTGGCATTTGCCCTGGTTCTGCGGCTTCAGACAGAATGGAATCAGCGTTCCCCGGCGATTAATTTTGACCACGAACGCCTTGCCGTTGCAGTGCTGAACGGATTTTTCTATTTTCTTCAGGAGAAAAGGTGCGAATGAAATTATCCACATGGCTGTTCTCAATACTGATGGCCGGCAGTTTACCCGGCGCCTGGGCTGCCGACCAGAATGTGCCAGCTACCAGCTCATTGCACGTTTCTGCTGACAGTAAGCTCAAAAGCCAGTTACCGCCGGAGATCCAGACGCGCGGTTACATTATTGCCGGCACGAATCCAAATACCCCGCCGACCACCTTTTACAAAGAAGATAACCGTACGCTGGCCGGGCGCGAAATTGATGTGATGAATGCCATTGCCGAGCGTTTGGGGGTGACGGTGCACTGGCAGGATACCGGCGGCTTTGACAATATTATCCCCGGCCTGAAATCCGGACGCTACGACGTAGCGCTGGCGAATATCAATGCCACCAAGCCGCGTCTCGAACAAGTGGATTTTATCGGTTATTTTAATGCCTCACGCCTCGGTATTATCTCGCGCAAGGAGGACAATGTAACGCTGTTCACCTCGCTGCAGGATGTGTGCGGTAAGACGGTGGGCGGCGGCGCCGGCACAACGCAGTTAACCAGGCTGGATATCGCCAGTAAAGCTTGTGTGGCCGCAGGTAAAGCGCCGATCAACGTCACGGTGTTCCCGGATCGTCCTTCAGGCGTACAGGCGGTGGTCAGTGGTCGGGTGCCGATGTTTTTTGGTCCGTATGAAGGATTGACCTACCAGGTCAGTCAGGTTCCGCAACTGGTGATGAGCGGGCAAATCCATGTCGATGATGCGCCTGTTTCTATTGCTTTCCCGCGCCAGTCACCGCTGGAAGGCGCCATACAGTCTGCGTTGAATTCGTTGATTCAGGACGGTTCTTACCAGAAAATTCTCGATCACTGGTCCATCGGCTATGGCGCGGTAAAAGAAGCCAAACGTAATCAGGACATTTTCCAGTGAACGTTGAGCATCGCATCAATGACCCGGATTCATTGCGCATCGTCGCTAAGCGTTATTACGGGCGCTGGATTAGCGCGGTCATCGTATTACTGTTGCTGGCGCTCGCCCTGAATTCGATCATGCAAAACCCGCGCTTTGAATGGCATGTGATTGCCGACAGCTTCACGGAAGACTCGATTCTCCGTGGTGTACTGATGACCCTGCAACTCACGGCGATTTCAGTGGTGCTGGGATTTAGCGGCGGCACGGTGCTGGCGCTAATGCGGCTGTCGGCTAATCCGGTGTTGGTCAGCGTAAGCTGGGCCTACACCTGGTTTTTTCGCGGTGTACCGATGCTGGTTCAGCTTTTCCTTTGGTACAACATCGCGGCGCTTTATCCTAAGGTATCGCTGTCGCTGCCAGGAATGGGGGTTTTGTGGAGCGCTTCATCAAATGCACTGATTAGCCCATTCAGCGCGGCGGTGATTGCGCTGGTGATGCATCAGGCCGCCTATGCAGCAGAGATTGTGCGAGCAGGTATTCAGAGTGTGGGGCACGGGCAACTTGAAGCGGCGAAAGCGCTGGGATATCGCCCGGGGGAAATATTCCGCTATACCGTGCTGCCGCAGGCGATGCGGGCCATTTTGCCGCCGGCGGGCAACGAAATCATTGGGCAGTTGAAAACCACCGCGGTGGTCTCCGTTATTTCACTACAGGATGTGTTGTTCTCGGCACAGATTATTTATCAGCGCACCTATCAGGTGATCCCGCTGTTGCTGGTCGCCACGTTGTGGTATTTGCTGATGACCTCGGTATTGTCGGTGGGTCAGTACTATGTTGAGCGCTACTTCGCCCGTGGTATTACTCGCAAAGAGACACGGGAATGGTTTAAACGTAAAACCATCACCTATACAGTGGATGAAGGGAGAGTGAGTAATGGCTGAAGCGATCACGCTGCGCAAGGTGACTAAACGTTTTTCCGGCGTCACTATCCTTAATGATATCAACCTGGATATTCCGGCCGGCTCGGTTACTGTTATCCTCGGTCCTTCTGGTTCGGGTAAATCAACGTTGCTGCGTTGTATCAATCATCTTGAAAAACTTGATGGCGGCACCATCCGGGTTGGTGAGACGTTGGTCGGCTATCAGCAAAAAGGCCAACTGTTGCACGAACTGAGCAGTAAGCAAATCGCCGCACAGCGCAGCCAAATGGGCATGGTATTCCAGCAATTTAATTTATTCCCGCACCGGACGATATTGCAGAACGTGATTGATGCGCCGATCCGGGTGAAAAAAATCAGTCGTGTGCAGGCGGTGAGTAAAGGTCTGGCGCTGTTGCGGCAGGTTGGGTTATCCGGGCGTGAAAATGACTGGCCGCAGCAGCTTTCCGGTGGTCAGCAGCAACGCGTGGCGATTGCCCGGGCGCTGGCGATGGATCCGGAAGTGATGCTGTTTGATGAGCCTACCTCGGCGCTGGATCCGGAACTGGTAGGTGATGTGCTGCACGTGATTAAAACCCTGGCGCATTCGGGTATTACGATGGTTATCGTGACGCATTAAATCGGTTTTGCGCGCGAAGTTGCCGATAACATTGTCTTTATGGATGAAGGGAAAATCGTCGTCGCCGGGCCAACCTCGGCTGTTCTGGATACGGAGCAACATCCGCGCGTCCGCCATTTTTTAGCCACGGTACTGTAACCGTCGCTCTGCTACCTGGAAAATTTTGATGACCGCAACCCGCGTTATGCATAGTTCGCACTGGGGGGCGTTCAGCGCCCTCCGGCAAGATGACCGTCTGGAGATCGCCCCGTTCAGTGGCGATCCTGATCCCAGCCCGTTGCTGAAAAATTTTGATAATGCGCTTCGCCACCCGATCCGCCTGTCAACCCCCATGGTACGCCGGGGTTGGCTGGAAAATGGCCCCGGACCCACTGATCGACGCGGAGCGGATGAGTACCTTGCGATCAGTTGGTCAGAAGCCTATGCCCTTGCGGCGGCTGAACTGCAGCGCGTTGCCGCTGACGGCGGGCCGGAAGCGGTATTTGGCGGCTCTTATGGTTGGTCGAGCGCCGGGCGTTTTCACCATGCGCAAAGTCAGGTACACCGTTTTCTCAACACCACCATCGGTGGCTATGTTCGTTCGGTAAACAGTTACAGTTCCGGGGCTGCGTCGGTGATCCTGCCACACATCGTTGGCGATATGAACGAAATCGCGCGGCGGGGAGTGAGCTGGAAAGAAATTGCCCGGTACAGCGAAGTGGTGCTCTCTTTTGGCGGTCTGGCGCTAAAAAATTCGCAGGTTGCCAGCGGCGGCTTAAGTGAACATACCGAACGCGGTTTCATTCAGCAGGCGGCGCAACGGGGTACGCAGTTTATCTCCGTTAGCCCGTTGCAAAGTGATTTGCCGGAAGAAGCGCGTGGCGAGTGGCTGGCTATCCGTCCAGGCACCGACGCCGCGTTGATCCTCGCGCTGTTGCAGGTGCTCAAACAACGCCAGTGGAGCGATGAAGATTTTCTCGCCCGCTACTGTGTCGGCTGGGATAAGCTGGTGGCTTATCTGAATGGCGAAGAAGATGGGCTGGTGCGGGATGCCGCGTGGGCGGCTGAAATTTGCGCTATACCCGCCGCGCGCATTGAAGCGCTGGCCGAACAGTTGCACGGTCGACGGGTTATTATCAGCATGGCTCATTCATTGCAGCGTGCCGAACATGGTGAGCAGCCCGTGTGGCTAGGGCTGGTGCTGGCGGCCGTGCTGGGTCAGCCTGGTTTGCCTGGTGGCGGCTATGCGTACGCGCTTGGCGCGCTGGGACATTATGGCAAGCATCATAACCTGGTCTCGTTTCCGGCGTTGCCGCAAGGCACTAACGGCATTGATCGGTTGATCCCGGTGGCGCGGATATCAGACATGTTGCTGCATCCCGGCGAGACGTTTAACTATAATGGCCGCCAGCTTACTTATCCCCGGATCAAGCTGGCGTGGTGGGCAGGCGGCAACCCGTTCCATCACCATCAGGATCTGGCGCGTTTACGCCGCGCATTCAGCCGGCTGGATACGCTGATTGTGCATGAGATAGCGTGGACGGCCACCGCACGTCATGCGGATATCGTTTTCCCGGCCACCCTGACGCTGGAACGTGAAGATGTCGGCGGCGCACCCACTGACCGACATCTTATCGCCATGCAGCGTGTGGCGCTCCCGTATGGCGCCGCGCAAGATGACTACACCATTTTCAGCGAATTGGCCCGTCGCCTCGGCAAAGAAACAGCGTTCACGGAAGGACGCAGCGCGCGCGAATGGCAAGCGCATCTTTATCAACAGATGCAGGATAAGTTGCAGCAGCAAGGCGTCAGGGTGCCCGATTTCGAGCTATTTTGGCAACGCGGTGTGCTGGCATTGCCGCAAGTTGAAGATGGCGGCAGGTTGTTGCGCAATTTTCGCGCCGACCCCGGGCAACATCCGCTGCCAACGCCAAGTGGTAAAATCGAAATTTTTTCCGCCACCATCGACAGCTTTGGTTATGCTGACTGCCCAGGCCATCCAGTCTGGCTGGCGCCACAGCAGCAGGCTGATGACCGGCATCCGTTTTATCTGATTGCTAACCAGCCGGCATCAAAACTTCACAGCCAACTGGACTTTGGTTGTTACAGCGTCAGTCAGAAGCGTGATGGGCGCGAAGTGTGTCGGATACATCCGGACGATGCCCGGGATAAGGGGATCGAAGAGGGAGACATTGTGGAAATATCCAACCAGCGCGGTACAGTGCTGGCCAGCGCTGCACTGAGCCGTCAGGTCATGCCGGGCGTGCTGCAATTGCCGACCGGCGCCTGGTATGATCCGGTCGATCCGCTGGCGGAACGTCCATTGTGCCGTCACGGCAACCCCAACGTCCTGACGCTGGATATCGGAACCTCCTCCCTGAGCCAGGGCTGTAGCGGGCAGATTACGGTGGTACAAATTCGGCGCTATGAAGGTAAGGCGCCGCAGGTAAGGGCATTTGAGTTACCGCGTATTGTCGCCGTGCGCTGAATGGCGCAAGGCAGGATTTCCGGCGTTTCGCTTTGCTTCCTGCCTGGTGTTCTCGTGCGGCGTATTTTTCACTCTTAGTGAGCGAGTTGCGGTGACAGCAGGTCGGTAAATCCGCTGCGCTGGCACAATGCCTGTAGCTGGCTCATCAGCGCGGCGGGCAGCGGGATGCCCGACTTTATGCGTTGTTGGCGTATCTGGTTTTCGCTGTCGCCGGCAACCAGCACCGGTTTGTCCGCGTCAGTCGCTGTGGTGGCATGGAGCGTATCGATAATATGATCCAATGCGTGACCGAATTGCGCGGCGTCGCCAAATGCAGCCGGATCGATGGCGAGAAAAAAATGGCCGATATCAGGCATTGAAGCCGGGTCACGGGTGGCGGCAAACGCGGCGCCCGCCAACGGTCCAGCGAGGATCTGCGCCAGCATCGCCAGACCATACCCTTTGTGACCCCCGTGATCTTCCTGTCCCCCTAACGGCGTCAACCCGCCCTCCGGCCGCTGGAAAACATACTCCATGCCCAGCTTGCTGTCGGTCACCGCCGCGCCATGCTCATCGCTGACCCAACCTGCGGGTAAATCCTGGCCATTAAACTCATACACTTTCACTTTATTTGCCGCCACGGTGGTGGTCGCCATATCAAGCACGAAATCGTCGTTATGGCCAGCCGGCGCGGCGAAAGCGATAGGATTGGTGCCGAGCACCGGAACTTGTGCGCGGGTTGGCACCAGCATTCGGCTGCGCGTAGTGCTGGTGACCAGTGCAATTTTACCGCGTGCGGCGGCATAACGCGCGTATAGCCCCGCGGCG
>JAATFO010000021.1 GCA_015655145.1 Enterobacterales bacterium
GCAAGGAATACCGCTTTGTTAATCACGCTGCCGCCGTGACGAACCTTCACCACGATACAGTCAAGATAAACAATGGGATAAAGCGCATCCAGAGGGCGATTTTGCCACTCGCTGACCTGCTCTTTAACCGCATCGGTGACTTTGGATATCAGCGTGGGTGACACATCGGCATCGTACATTTCTTTGAACGTGGCGACGATCTCGCGGGTTGTCATGCCTTTGGCATAAAGCGACAGGATCTGGCTGTCCATCTGCGTGATACGCGTCTGATTCTTCTTAATCAGCAGCGGCTCAAAACTGCCTTCGCGGTCACGCGGTGTGTTAAGTACGATCTCGCCATCATCACTGAGCAACGTTTTGGATGAGAATCCGTTACGGGTATTACTGCCTGATTTGGTGGCATTTTCTCATGACCGAGGGGGTCAGTAAGTTCTGCATTGAGTGCTGTTTCAACGGTCAGTTTCGTCAGCATACGGGAAAACTGATTAAGGTCAGCTTCAGTTTTGAGGCCCTTAGCCAGTTCAGCCGCAAGCGCTTTGAGTTTCTTTTCGTCCATAATTACCTGTCTCCGTTATCGGAGTGAAGATATCAAAAACAGGCAGATGCACAATTTAAATTACAGGCTCGCCCCACTTTTTCATGCTCTCCAATCCGGGACTTTTTTTGCCTTCACCCTTGTTGCGTCATGCTGTATCGGTTTGTCCGCGTTATCCGTGATTTTTTAATCTGCACACTTCACTTTCCCGCTCAGATTTTTCCATTTTTTCCTCCGCTGATGATGTACATCATGATGCAGCGATACTCTGCATTTGGCTGCTATGGTAACCTCCATTTATGTTTCTGCTTTATAGGGTTTTATTCTTCACTACCCCGTTTCTCATTGCGGTTCGACCTGTTCGCCCCGCTGTTTTACCGTTAAAGTGAATAGTTCGATGGAACAAAAGGAGAGGGCCATGCTGTATATCTTTGATTTAGGTAACGTCATTGTTGATATTGATTTCAACCGCGTGTTGGGTGTCTGGAGTGACCTTGGCCGTGTTCCGTTAGCGATACTGCAAAAACGCTTCCAGATGGGGGAGCATTTCGAACAACATGAGCGTGGGGAAATCAGCGATGAGCAATTTGCCACCAGTTTATGTGCGGAATTGGGTATTTCTCTTAGTTTCGAACAGTTTACCGCGGGCTGGCAAGCGATCTTTATCGGCGTGCGTCAGGAAGTGATTGCCTTGATGCATAAATTGCGTCAGCAGGGTAATCGCGTAGTGATTCTGTCAAATACCAACCGATTACATTGTCACTATTGGCCAGTGCAATACCCTGGCGTACAGCAAGCAGCAGATAAAATCTATCTTTCTCAGGATATGGGGATGCGCAAACCCGAATGGCGTATCTATCAAACGGTGCTGGAAGAAGAAGGCATCAGTGCTGATCAGGCGATCTTCTTTGATGATAACCCGGCAAATATTGACGCCGCGCGCGCACTGGGTATCTCCAGTGTCCATGTCACCGACGCCAGCGTAGTGCCGGCGTATTTTGTCAACCGCGAGTAAAAGAACGAGTGATAAGCGCAGCTCACCACCGGATGCATGCTGTGGGCACATGGCTTAAATTGCTTTGGCAGCGCATTGATGATGATGGCATGACAACGCAGGCGGGGAATCTCGCTTATGTTTCGTTACTGGCGCTGGTGCCGCTGATTGCGGTGGTTTTTGCTCTGTTTGCCGCCTTTCCGGTGTTTTCCGATATCAGCGTCCAACTGAAGCAGTTTGTCTTTACGCATTTTATGCCGGCGACGGGCACTATCGTGCAACGTTATCTGGAGCAGTTTGTCGCTAATGTCAACAAAATGACTCTCTTTGGCGTCATTGGTCTGATCATCACCGCGTTATTGTTGATGCATTCGGTTGACAGTGCATTGAACCGTATCTGGCGCAGTAATAAGCCGCGTTCGTTGATTTACTCGTTTGCCGTCTACTGGATGATTCTGACGTTAGGTCCGCTGCTGGTGGGCGCCAGTCTGGTGATCAGCTCTTATTTGCTCTCATTGCGCTGGGTTGAGGCGGCGGGTGTCAGCGAGCTCATTGATGATGTATTGCGTATCTTTCCGTTGCTGCTTTCCTGTCTGGCGTTTTGGCTACTTTACAGCGTGGTTCCCACTACTCGAGTACCCCAGCGTGACGCGCTGATCGGTGCGCTGGCGGCCGGGTTATTGTTTGAACTGGGTAAAAAAGGTTTCGCACTCTATGTTACGATGTTCCCCTCTTACCAGTTGATTTATGGTGTGCTGGCTGTTATTCCGGTGTTGTTTTTATGGGTCTACTGGACCTGGTGTATTGTCTTGTTAGGCGCGGAAATTACAGTGACGCTGGGCGATTACCGGCGGCAACAGCACAACTAACCAAAACAGATAAACGAGGGCCGATGATTGCGTTAATTCAACGTGTGCGAAATGCCAGCGTTACGGTGGGAGGCGAAACTATGGGTGATATTGGCGCCGGGTTACTTATCTTACTGGGTGTGGAAAAAGATGACACCGAACAGCAAGCGGCGCGCCTTTGCGAACGCGTCCTGGGCTACCGTATCTTTGGCGATGAAAATGACAAAATGAATCTGAATGTTCAGCAAGCTGGCGGCAGTGTGTTAGTGGTATCGCAGTTTACGCTGGTCGCCGACACCCGCAAGGGCATGCGTCCGGGATTTTCGGATGGCGCACAACCTGCGGAGGCCGAACGATTGTACCATAATTTTGTGCAATGCTGCCGGGAAAAAGGCGTGGTAACAGCAACCGGGCAGTTCGCCGCAGACATGCAAGTTGCGCTGGTAAATGATGGCCCCGTCACTTTTTGGTTACAGGTGTGAGGTCGCTTGTCGAGCGCTGCGGAACAAGTCTTGCTGGCTCTGAAAGAGAGAATCATTTTATGTATCACCTTCGGGTTCCTGAAACAGCAGAAGAACTGGCTATTTACTACCAATTTCGCTGGGCGATGTTACGTAAGCCGCTGCACCAACCGCAGGGATCGGAGCGTGATGCCTGGGATGCGATGGCACACCATCAAATGGTGGTGGATGAGCAGGGAAATCCAGTGGCGATTGGGCGTCTTTACATTAACGCCGATAACGAAGCGGCCATTCGGTTTCTTGCCGTACATCCGTCGGTACAGGGCAAAGGTCTTGGTACGCTGGTGGCAATGACGCTGGAATCGGTCGCGCGTCAGGAAGGGGTAAAACGGGTGGTGTGTAGCGCCCGTGAGGACGCGGTGGATTTTTTTGCCAAACTGGGTTACGTCAATCAGGGGGAGATTACCGCCCCGCAAACGACGCCAGTGCGTCATTTCCTGATGATCAAGCCAGTCGTGACGCTGGATGACATTCTGCATCGTGCCGACTGGTGTGGACAGCTACAACAGGCCTGGTATCAACATATTCCGCTGAGTGAAAAAATGGGCGTGCGTATCACGCAGTATACCGGGCAGAAATTCATTACCACCATGCCGGAAACAGGAAATCAAAATCCGCATCATACCCTGTTTGCCGGCAGTTTATTTTCGCTGGCGACATTGACCGGCTGGGGATTGATCTGGCTGTTACTGCGTGAACGCCACCTGGGCGGTACCATTATTCTTGCTGATGCGCATATTCGCTATAGCCATCCGATTAGCGGGAAACCGGGCGCAGTCGCGGACCTGGGCTCGTTAAGTGGTGACCTTGATCGACTTGCGCGAGGTCGTAAAGCGCGTGTACAACTGGAAGTGACGCTGTTCGGCAATGATTTGTGTGGCGCTGTCTTTGAAGGCGTCTACCTTGTCTTGCCCGCCGATCCCGCAGGGGCGCTGGAAGCCGGCGGTTCGGGAGACGCATAAATATTCTGGCTAATGAACGGGCCGAAAGATTAAAATCGCTGAAAATCTTAGCCCGTTCATCGCTGACTGAAAAATCGTTTAACACGGGGTCATGTATTCCCTGTGTTGATGGCCCGTCAACGCTGATACTTCCGTTCAATAAATATACCCATGATCCTGTTATATATTCCCGCTGACGTTGAATATCCCCGAGTCTTACCCACGCCTTGTTTCAGCCGGTTCCAGGTTATTAATAAGCCGTTGTAATACCGAAATCAAAGCAGAACATTCTGCTTCACTCAGCCCCTGAGTTGCCTGTTCGACAACAGCAAAAAGTTGTCCTTTTACCTGGGGAAGTGAAACCCTGGCCCGGGGAGTCAGAGAAATATAACTTGATCGCTTATCTTCAGGATGCGGTTTTTTCACTATCAGACCATCGCGCTCCATACGAACCAGCAGAGCGGCCATAGTAGGTTGCTCAACATTGGCATAGTCAGCGAGTTGTTTTTGCAACATCTCCCCCTTTTCATCTAACGCGATAGCGACAGGGAGATAGGCGATGCCGAAATTAAGCGGGCGAAGACGTTGCTCGAAGTGCCTCATCAGCAGGCGAGATGCCTGGTTAATCCAGTAGGTTGAAAGGGTCTCAGGAGCCCATGGAGAAGAATTATTGCTTTTCATAGCACACTATGTAATATACATAGCATGCTATGTACAAGCAAAAAAACCATCTCCGTTTAATTAAGTATCCAGGAATAATTATGAGTGCACCGGATAAAAATACTGACTTCGATGAGGCTTACCGTTCGGGTGTTGGGCATCTCATGTGGACTGATGCTCGTATCCCAAAAGAACTCAACGCGTTTATTCAGGAAACGTCCCCAGAAAAAGCACTGGAACTGGGCTGTGGTATCGGTTTGTTTTCAGATTACTGTGCAAAACAAGGGATTCACATGACTGCGGTAGATTTCTCGGCCGTCGCGATCGAAAAAGCACTTGCGCGAGCTCGTCAGGGCTACACGTCTCCTGAATTCCATGTCGGCGATGTCACCTGCCTTGATAATATTACCGGCCCGTTTGATATTTCGTTCGATATTGGCTGTTTTCATTGTCTCGATCAGTCGAATCAGAAGAAATATGCTTCAGAGGTAGCTCGCCTGCTTAAACCGGGAGGAACGCATCTGATATGGGCCATGGATTCTTCACCCAGCGGCCTGACGCTGTCACCCTCGGTTATTAACGATGTCTTCAGCCCGAATTTTGAGTTAATCAGTGCAGAAAAGAAACGTCGTCGTTTTGCCAGTTCTCACTGGTACCGGTTATCAAAAAAACCAGCGTAAGAAGGCATGACCATAACACCCTGTAAATGACTGGTTTTCTGTGGGGCGGCATAAATAGCGCCCCACAGAGAGTCGTGTCGTTATCGGATCTCGCCATTATGCATGGTTTGTTGTACCGACTGGCTCTCGTTGCTTACCGATAAATTGCCGCTAACTGTGGGTTTCAGCGCTGAGTCGGCGGCGAGGCTGGCATTCAGTTTCAGTTGCATCGTGCCGTTTCCTTCCAGTGGTACCTGAGGCCAGCCCCAGTTATGTAACAGATTTGTCGGAACAGAACGCCCATTCAGTGTTAGTGAGATATGACGTGCCGGGGTCTGATCGACAGTCGACTGGCTTTCCAGCATGCCAACACCGGCAAAAGCACTCATTTCCGTCACCTGGATGTGCTGATCGTCTGCGCTGAGCGCAATAGATGGATGGCGCAAATCAAGGCGATTAAATGTGGCTTCTGAGGCATTAAAATTCAGGGCGCCAGACCAGATTCCCCATTGATGGTCACGCGCCATCAGTAGATTACTGCCGTTACCTTCCAGTGAAGTCATCTGGAACGGAAAATCCGGATTAATATCAATGATAAGGTTGCGATTCGCGGTAAATTTCGTCACCGTAACGCTTTCCAGCCAGCCGGGCAGCGTTTGCATCCAGCGATCACGCCAGTTATCTGGCAGAGTATATTCCAGACCGGCAACCATCAATTCATCCAGCGCCAGGCGTTTATCCTCACGTGTCCAGTGGCCCTGGGTACGTATTAAGCCATTGGCCCAGCGTGAGCTGAACTGTGAAATTTTTACGCCCTGCGGTGAGAAATCAAGATTCAGAATTGGGTCATTGAGTTCAAGCCGGCCATTAATAAAATTGCTGGCGTTCATTGACAATGAACCTCCCTCACTCTGCCAGTCATCGCCACGGAGAGTAAAATCTTTCAGCGATAAATCGAGATCGGTTATTGCCCAGTCAGGCCCCTGCAGACGCGCATCTGTTATATCAAAACGATTAATGCTTACGGAAGGCAGCGTCAGAACAGGTTTAAGAAAGTCACGCAGCGGCTGGTCGCTCTGCAAGCGGATATCATTCAGTCGCAAACTGGCCACCTGCCAGTTGCCTTGCGCATCGCGTGTGGCTCTGCCTGTCATTGAACCACGTGCTACATCCGCCCCGACATTGCTGAACATCAGTTGATTATTGGCCATCTGGCCCTGAATCAATACATTATTCGCCGTAACGCCATTCAGCGTTACGGTTGCCGCGCTCATTTGAAAGCGGGCATCATCGCCAAGAAGCTTGTCTTTTTGTGGTTTCCACGGCACCGCGCCGCCATTCACCTGTTTTGCATTTAACGGCAATGCCAGTAGCGTGCTACTGACCGTCATTTCGCTCAGTTGCAGACGATTGGCCTGCACCGGCAAAGTGACCGTAGCTGCCATATTGGCAGTATTTAACGAGCCTTGTTGTAAGTCGATGCGCTTAAAATGCAATGGATCGCTGAACTGCGTGAGCGCCAGCCCAATATCCACTTTTTTGGCAACGACCACTGCGGGTTGTCCATCATGACCGAAGCTGAAATCATCAAGGATCAGATGCGAAGGATCGGACAGGTGGTGTTCAATATTGTTGACAGAAAGATGATAGGCGGTATGATCGCTGATCCAACGGCTGGTCCAGCCCGCTCCCCAGCGGGTTTGCAGCAAAACGTAAAACGCCACCACCACCAGTAGCAAGAGTAGCAGCAGTGTCAGTAAAAATTTTCCGATAAATTTCATTGCATCTTTCCCTATGAATGTCCAGCCTCTGGTTGTTATGCCTGAATTATCGTTATTGCTCAACTGGCTGGATGTAAAGTCAGATAAAATAAGAAATGGATTTCAGAAATTGGGGCGAGTGTGCACTCGCCCGGACGGGTTATTTCTCTGGTGGAAAAATCAAGTTTAGCACGATGGCGGTAATTCCTCCCGCCGCGATGCCGGAGGAAAGCAGGGTTTTCAGCCAGTCAGGCGCAAACTGCAGAATCAGTGGTTGCTGGGAAATGCCCAGTCCGACCGCCAGTGACAAAGCGATAATCATAATCGCACGGCGATTCAATGGTTCGCGAGAAACAATACGCACGCCAGACGCGGCAATGGTACCGAACATGACGATCGTCGCGCCGCCGAGAACCGGCTCGGGGATATGCTGCACCATCTCGCTTACTGCCGGAAACAGGCCGAGAATAATTAACATCAACGCCACGACAAATCCGACATAGCGGCTGGCAACGCCGGTTAACTGGATCACGCCATTGTTCTGACCAAAGCAGGAGTTCGGGAAAGTATTGAAAAGCGCCGAGACAAACGAGTTAAGGCCGTTGGCCAGCACGCCGCCTTTGAGTCGTTTCATATAGAGCGGGCCATTAACCGGTTGTTCTGAAACGTCCGACGTTGCGGTGATATCACCAATGGTTTCCAGTGACGTTACCATAAAAATAAGAATCAACGGGATCAGTAAATTCCAGTCAAAACCGAGGCCATAGTAGAGCGGTGAAGGTACGGAGATCCACGAGGTATAGGGCGACGGCGTATTTTCCGGCACCATGCCAAGCGCCCAGGCTAACAGGTAACCGATCGCCATCGCGATCACCAGGGAGGCGACACGTAAATAAGGATTACGCTGGCGGTTAAGAATGATGATCACCGCCAGCACGGCACCTGCCAGCAGTAAATTTCTCGGCGCGCCAAAGCTGTGATCGCTGATGGCGGCATAGCCGCCGCCAATCGATGTCAGACCCACCTGAATCAGTGACAGTCCGATTATCATGACGACTATACCGGAGACCAGCGGGGTAATAATGCGCCGCGCCAGATGCAGCACGCGTGAAAGTACCATCTCCGTACAGGAAGCCACCATAAGCGTACCAAACAAGGCGGCCATCATGGTGGGAATATCGGCGCCGCCGTTTTTCAGTGCTATGCCGCCCATAATCAACGGCGTGACGAAGTTAAAGCTGGTGCCCTGAATGGAGAGCAAGCCCGAGCCTATCGGCCCCCAGGTTTTAATTTGTAAAATGGACGCCACGCCGGAGGCAAACAACGACATACTGATAATGTGCCGGGTATCCTGTGCAGGTAATCCCAGCGCCTGGCAAATCAGCAATGCCGGTGTGATAACCGCCACAAACATCGCCAGTAGATGCTGGCAGGCAGCAAACAGTGTTTGTGGTAACGGTGGGCGATCTTCCAGACGATAAATCAGCTCACTGCTGGCGACCGATGTGGTTGCCATATCACCAGGATTAGCAGGCATTTTATGGGGTTCCGGATAACAAAGAGGCGATTGTAATCAACTGGCGAGGAAAAGCAATCGTTTGCATTTTAGACCGAATCATCTCCCGGCGATCCTTAGCCGTTGGCGACAGTATTGTTTCACGCAGTGATGGCGGCAATATTATCTGTGTTTGATCAGTCTTTTTGTCAACATTCGAATCCCGGGGGCGGGCGAATGCCGTGCTTTGTTAAACGGTATGTCTCCATCATCTGTTTCGTTATTCCTGTTCCGGCAAGCAAAAACAGTAGATTTGAGTTACATCATGATGCCTGGGTTTGCGGGCCAGCCAAATGAACACATACGCTAAGAAGATAATTTATTGTTTTTAACTAAGTTATCAGTGGGTAATAAAACTAAAGCAAGAAAAAGGATGACTCTTCAACGAAGACACATCATTACCTGACACGTTTTTTTTATTATCGACTACAATGTTTAATTATGTCGCGAAACGATAGCAGACCCTGGTCGGCTTTTATTTTTATTCTGTTAGAACCTCCTTAGTTCGACCTTTCTTTATAAGGTGTTTATATGGCCAGAATTTTTTGTCACTTTAGACTACTATTGCTTACTGTTTTTATCTTTTCAGTCAGCATCTTTTGTTTCGCAGAAAATCTTACCGTTAACATTACGCATGACGAGGCAGGCTCTGAACACTGTATGGACCTTTCCTCCGATCAAAAAAGCATTGTATTTAATAAGTGCAGTAATACTAACTCTCAAAAATGGCGTATTAATACAGCAAGCGGAAAATACAACACTATTAAAAATAGCACTCTACCGGAAAGTATCTGTCTTTTCTCTTCGCCAGATGGAAAGGTAATTGAAATGCAAGGATGTCGCAGTGGCACATACAGTCCACAGACGTCCTGGGAATTAATTTCTGCCAGCAATAAACAGTATTCACTGCGTAGTAAAGCCCAGGTAGATGATGGAAGAAGTGGCTGGATGTCAGTCAATGATAATAAACTCACTTTAAATGTTAAGAGTACCTCTACCGGGGAATGGCATTTCATCGACACAATAGTTAGACAAACCACCACTATTATGAATAGCCTTGTTGGCCTGAGTCAGTGTATGGACCTTGCCTCGGATAAGAAAAAAATCACGTTTAACGTATGCAGCGGAGCGAACTCTCAGCAATGGCTAATTGATAATGTTGGCGGTTATAACACCCTCAAAAATAGTACACTTGATGATAATATCTGTGTATTTAGTACCCTTACTGGAGACGTAGTCGAAATGCGTCAATGCAACAGTGGTACCTATGGTTCTCAAACTTACTGGTCTGTTAATTTAAAAACACCCGGAAAATATTCGATAGTTAGCAAGGTGCAGAATGATTTTGGAAGAAATGGCGAACTTTCCGTCAGTAACGATCATATTCTCACGCTGAATGATGCGTCAGCATCTGTAGGAAACTGGCGTTTTAGTCAATATGACCCTCCGAGGAGAAGCATGAAAGGAACCTTCAACATATTGTTATTAAATACACATTTTACGGGCAGACCTCAGAGACCAACTAATGAAATCAGAAATGCGCTTTTTGGCGTCAACGGGCAATACGCGTCGTTAAGTGAATACCTGACCCTGGCTTCACGTGGCGCCCTGACAATTCAGGAAGGTAAGACGCTGGATAACCTTGATATCGGTGCCCCTGGCGACTCATGTAACAGTACAGTCTACAGAAATAAGGCAATTGAACTGGCCAGGGCGCAGAACATTAATCCTGATGATTACGACCTTATTTATGTTGAACACACCAGTAACAGTAAATGTAACTATGCTGCTAATGCAACGCTGCCATCACAACTTACTACACCAGGAAAATATATTGTTTCCAATGCCAGTGGCCATAAGTACTGGATGTGGACACACGAATTTGGTCATACACTGGGTTTCAAACACGCCAATATTTTGGTCAACTGTCCGGCCACTTCAACGGGGGTGAAAATTGATCATAGCTGTCAGATTGGTGGAACAGATGGAGGAAGTAATGACATATCAGACACCATGGGTGGTGGTGGCGGAAAGATGTATCCCGTCAATTATATGTATGAAGCCGGATGGTTAACTGACGAACAATTCCCCGTAGTGGGTAACGGTACCTATAAAATTGATCCACTGCTGGATGATAAAGGTGGCAAGCAAGGAATACGCATAGCGCGTAACAATCCTGACTTTCCCTATCTGACGCTGGAATTTCGCCAGGCAAACCGGTTCGATAACAACTGGCCAGAGAATTCTGCGTTTATTAATGGGGTTATCGTAAGAGAAATTAGTCCTAAATCGTTGTTAAGCTATAACGTCATTATCAATACCACTCCAGGCAGCAGTGATCGTAATATGCCCCCACTGATGCCTGGAAAAACCCTGGATGATACTTACTCAGGAAATGTGATAAAAGTGGACTCTGTTGGGAGTGAGGGCGCAATTGTCACTATCTCAGACTATGTAGCTCCACCGGATGATCCAGAATGGTCTGATACCATCAGATACACGACCACATGCCAAAAAGTTACTTATACTGGAGATACTTGGGTTAATGGTTGGGAAACTATAGGTACAGCCCCCGGCTCTGATGGTGAATGGGGCGTATGGCGTAAAGTAAACAGCGAAAACGTTTTTGATTACTGTAAACCAGGCATTGATCCAACCAATGATGTAGAGAGTGCGAACAGCACCGATATAAGGCCATAAATAAATTGATGGCAGCATGGGAGAGTTCGTCATTTTCTTCCCCGTATGCTGTAAAACATCGAATTCAGCGTCGCGCCGGCAGGTGAAACAACACTGGAGGCGACTCTGTTATGGCAAAGATGTATACCCTTTGTGTTATTAATAAATTACAGGGCAGCCTGGCGAACCGGTGACAAAGGGCCATCTGAGGCCATTAAAAGAGGTGTCAGAGGAGGTAAATATTGCTTAACGTGAGTTTCCGTTCCACTGAGCATTAGATCTTTGTCAATCCCTTTTCATTTTTGTGGTTAATTGCGCATACCGTTACCCGATATCAGCCTTAACCCAAATGTTCATTATGCGTTGGTATAGCGCTCGGTTTCGGGTAGCCAGCGTTCAATCAGGGCCTGCGCTTGTTGCGGATAATGCTGATGGATATGGCGTGCAATACGTTGAACTTCGGGGATCATTGCCTGATCACGTAGCAGATCAGCCACTTTGAAGGCCGCATTACCGGTTTGTCGAGTGCCGAGTAATTCGCCAGGACCGCGTATTTCAAGATCGCACTGAGCAATCACAAAACCATCATTGCTGTCGCGTAGCACCTGTAAACGCTTCTGCGCAGTTTTGCTGAGCGGTGATTTATACAACAACACACAGTGTGATGCGACAGCGCCGCGACCAACGCGCCCGCGTAATTGATGCAACTGCGCCAGACCAAGGCGTTCTGGATTTTCAATAATCATCAAACTGGCATTGGGAACATCCACCCCTACTTCAATCACGGTCGTCGCCACCAGAAGCTGTAATTCCCCCTGTTTAAAAGCCTGCATCACGGCTTGTTTCTCTTGTGGCTTCATGCGGCCATGTACCAGCCCGACATGCAGATCAGGTAATGCCGCCCTGAGTTCTTCCCAGGTGGCTTGCGCCGCTTGCGCTTCCAGCAGATCGGATTCTTCAATCAGGGTACATACCCAATATGCCTGGCGCGTTTCCTCGTTGCAGGCGCGTTTTACTCGCGCGATGATATCTGCCCGGCGGGTATCGGGAATGGCGACCGTGGTGACCGGGGTTCGGCCTGGCGGCAGTTCATCAATGGTTGAGGTATCCAGATCGGCATAGGCCGTCATGGCCAGTGTGCGGGGAATGGGGGTAGCGGTCATGATCAACTGGTGCGGATGAAAACCCTGTTCGACGCCTTTTTCCCACAGCGCCAAACGTTGATGAACGCCAAACCGGTGTTGCTCATCAATAACCACCAGCGCCAGGCCGTTAAATTGTACCTGTTCCTGGAAGAGCGCATGGGTGCCGATGACCATCGATACCTGGCCGCTGGCAATCGCCAGTTGTTGTGCCTGGCGCGCTTTTCCTTTCTGTTTCCCGGTCAGCCAGCCCACTTCCAGCCCCAGCGGGGCAAACCATTGGCGAAATGTCTGGGCATGCTGCTCCGCCAGCAGTTCGGTCGGCGCCATTAATGCCACTTGTTTGCCATGGGCAATCACCCGCAGCGCAGCCAGTGCTGCAACCAGCGTTTTACCGGAACCGACATCGCCCTGCACCAGACGCATCATCGGATAATCATGCGCCAGGTCTTGTTCGATCTCTTTCACCACCCGTTGTTGTGCCTGGGTAGGCTGAAACAACAAAGCCGCCAGTAAATTATCACTCAACCCATGGCGGGCAGCCAGCGGCAAAGCATGATAACGCTGTGCTCGCGCCCGTACGGCCAGCATGCTGAGGTGATGTGCCAGCAGTTCTTCCAGAATCAGGCGGCGTTGCGCGGGATGCGTGCCGTTACTGAGATCGGCCAGCGCCATATCGGGCGGTGGCCGGTGCAACAGGGTTAATGCGGCGGGCAGGCTGATCAGGGTGTGGCTTAAATCGGGCGGTAAAAGCTCGGTGATGGCGCAGGTTTCCAGCAGTTTCAACGCCTGTGCGGTGAGATTACGTAACGTTGCCTGACGAATGCCTTCGGTGGTGGAATAGACCGGCGTCAGGGTTTCCTGTAAGGTTGCGACGGCACTGTCACCCTGCAGATGGTATTCCGGATGCGTCATTTCTGCGCCGCGCTGCCCGCGGCGGATCTCGCCATACGCGGTAATACGCGTACCCGGCGCCAGACCGTTCTTCATGCCGGTATTGAAATTGAAAAAGCGTAAAGTGAGTAGCCCGCTGCCATCACTAATCTGACACACCAACATCCGACGGCGACCAAAAGCGACCTCGGTGTGAAGCACTTCACCTTCCACCGTGGCCCATATTCCCGGCAGTAGATCATTGATGGCGTAAAGCTGGGTGCGATCTTCATAACGCAGCGGGAGATGTAGCAGCAAGTCTTGTACTGACGTTAAACCGAGTTTTGCCAGCTTCCCCGCCTGGCTGGCGCCGACGCCGGTTAGTGTGGTTAACGGAATCGCGTCCAGCAGGCGGCCTTTCATTTCCGCGTGACCGATGCTTGCATGGCAGACCACCAGTCAGGGTCCGCCACCACCTTGCCAAGGTGGTCGATTCCGGGGCGCGGCAGACCTTTCTGTTTGGCGACACGGGCCAGTACGGGATAGCCGCCTTCAAACAACAGACGCTGTTGTTCATGAACGTCGAGGAGACTGTGCTCGCGCTGATACATCCCGGCATTCTGGCGTTGACGCTGTGCTTCATACAGGATCAGGGCGGAGGCGACAGACACATTAAGTGACTGCACCATGCCCGCCATCGGAATAATGATGTCATGGTCGGCCAGCGCGAGCGCGTCAGCAGTAATCCCGGTTTTCTCCTGCCCCATCAGAATACAGGTTGGCCGCGTGTAATCGATATCGCGAAAATCAATGGCGCAGTCAGAGAGGTGAGTGGCAAGGATTTGCATATTTTGCTGTTTAAGATGGCTGACGGCATCGGCAATGGTGTGGTGTGTTTTTACCTGCACCCAGCTATTACTCCCGGCCGCCGCGGAAACCATGGTACGCATGTGCCTGCCTGGCCAGACAGCATGAACTTCATGCACGCCAACGGCGTCTGCGGTGCGGATAACGGCAGAAACGTTATGCGGCTTATGAACCAGCTCCATGCAGACAGTCAGGTCGTGCTGGCGCGCGGCCAGCATGGCGCGAATACGCGCAAAACGTTGAGCATTCATGCACTAATTTCGATTACGGTGAACTTTAATTACATCCGGCATGACGCGGATTTTACGCATGATATTCGCCAGATGAACACGATCACGGGTTGTCAGGCGAATAAACGCACTGTAAACGCGACCATCTTTTTCTTCGGTATTCAGGCTCTGAATATTGGAGCCTGCGGTATTGATTGCTGCGGTCAGATTTGCCAGCGCACCCTGATGATTAAGCATATCTACTTTAATCTCAGCAACAAATTCTTGTTCGGTGACTTTATCCCACTCTACCGCCATAAATTTCTCGGGCTCTTTTTGATAGCCGCGAATATTACGACAAGATTCATGGTGGACAACTAAACCTTTGCCTGGGCTGACATGCGCCACAATGGGATCGCCGGGTATCGGACGGCAACATTTTGCAAAGGTGATCAGTACGCCATCAGCGCCTTTGATCGATAATTTGCTCCGGCCAATATGCCCGGATTGTGGTGTGGATGGCGGGCCGCTTTGTAACAGATTTTTGGCCACCACCACACTCATGGCATTACCGAGGCCAATTTCCGCCAGTAAATCATCCAGCGTAGCGAGTTTCATGCGCTCAAGTTCTTGCTGGATCTTCGCCGGTGGAATTTCCGCCAGCTTACGGCTTCCCCCCAGAGCATGGTTGAGCAGCCGGCGCCCAAGGCTGACGGAGTCGTCGCGTTTGAGGTTTTTCAGCAACTGGCGGATTTTTGCACGGGCTTTCGAACTTACAACAAAGTTGAGCCAGGCGGCATTCGGGCGTGCACCCGGTGCGGTAATTATTTCGACGGTTTGCCCGCTGGTCAGCGGTTGCGAGAGCGGATAAGGCTGGCGATCGACGCGCGCCCCAACGCAGGCATGGCCGATGTCGGTATGCACGGCATAAGCGAAATCAACCGGCGTGGCGCCAGCAGGTAATTCAACAATGCGGCCTTCGGGGGTGAAAACGTAAATTTCATCGGGGAAGAGATCCGATTTGACGCTTTCAATAAATTCAAACGAACTGCCGGCGCTCTGTTGCAACTCCAGCAGGCTTTGCAGCCAGCGTTGGGCACGAATCTGCGCCGTGGTGCTGCTTTCGGCCTGTTCTTTGTAGGCCCAGTGGGCAGCTACCCCCATTTCCGCCATTTGATCCATATCTTCAGTAC
>JAATFO010000082.1 GCA_015655145.1 Enterobacterales bacterium
GATGTGCCATCCATGCCGGCATTGGCAACGCAATGCCAAACATTGGCGAAACCAATACAGCCGCGTCAAAAGCATGTGGTTGCCGGGCCAGTAATAACGTCAGAATGGCGCCGCCCATCGAGTGTGCCAGGGCATAACGATGATAATAACACCCCGGTGCGATTTCTCGCTGGTAGAGCGTGTTGAGATCGTCAACATAGTGCTCAAAATGCACCACATGGCCCCGGTGTGAATCCTGCAGTAACCGGCCAGAACGCCCTTGTCCACGGTGATCAAGAATAATCACATCATAGCCGCAATGGAACAGATCGTAGGCCAGTTCCGGGTATTTCACATAACTTTCAATTCTGCCCGGCACCAGCAAAATGACGTTATGGTGCTGTTTCGAGGTAAAACGCACATAGCGAACAGGTACACTTTCCACCCCGCTGAATTCACATTCTTCCCGCTGACGCCAAAAATCAAGCAAAGGACCCGTCGCGAAGGCGGCAAACGCTTTTTCGCGTGTCAACCAACTGTTTTGATGATTCATCATCGCAGGCATCCTGCAAAAATCCATTACCACAGCGACAGGTGTAAGACGCCATAGCACAACATTTTACATTAGCGTATTGTGTCACAATTCTGCGCATTCAGGGAGCGTTACCCATGACTATCGAATGGTGGTTGACTTATCTGCTAACGACCACAATCCTCAGTCTTTCGCCCGGTTCCGGCGCCATCAATACCATGAGCACCGGCATTAGCCATGGTTATCGTGGCACAGTAGCCTCTATTTCTGGTTTACAGGTCGGGCTCTCACTGCATATTGTTTTGGTGGGTATTGGCCTGGGGACGCTATTTTCTCAGTCTCTGCTGGCTTTTGAAATTTTGAAATGGGCCGGGGCTCTGTACCTGGTGTGGCTTGGCATTCAACAATGGCGATCTTCCGGGGCGATTAACCTTAGCACGCTCTCTCAGACGATGCCGCGCCGGCGCTTATTTCAGCGCGCAGTATTGGTCAACCTCACCAATCCCAAAAGCATTGTCTTTCTTGCGGCACTGTTCCCACAATTCATCATTCCGCATCAGCCGCAGGCAATCCAATATCTGGTGCTGGGTGTGACTACCGTGATCGTCGATATCATTGTGATGATCGGCTATGCCACATTAGCAACCCGTATCGCCGGGTGGATCAAAGGCCCGCATCAAATGAAATTGCTGAATCGCATTTTTGGTGGGCTATTTATGGTCGTTGGCGTATTGCTGGCGTCAGCACGCCGTAGCACCTGACTAAACTGTCTGGCAGGCGTATACCGCGCAGGAAGCAATATCAACCGCGACCCTGGGCCACTTTAGCGCGAAATGATCAAATGGATGCCGAAGCCGGCAAACAACACGCCAGCCATGCCATCAATCCACGTGGCTAAACGTTGGTAGTGGTGGCGGAACCAGGGTAAGGAAAAAATAGCCACCACCAACGTAAACCAGGTGAACGTTTCGCCAATAATCAATAAAAACAATCCCCAGCGTTCACCCGCAGTGACACTATCACTAATAAACAATGAGAACACACTGCCGAAGTAAATCACCGCTTTTGGGTTGGAGAGGTTGGTAAGCAAACCTTTCAAAAAACGGCGGCCTTTTTTCGGCAACGTGACCAGCGCTGGCGGTAATGTGGGATTCTGACGCCGATACCATGCAGAACGCAACAGTTGCCAGCCCATCCAGAGCAGATAAATACCGCCACCGACCACAATAATATGATGCAACCAGGTCATCTTTTGTAAAATTAGCTGCAATCCCATCAGCGCAATAGCTGCCCAAATCACCACCCCGAGGGTAATGCCGATCACACCCATCATCGCCTCTTTACGTGAACGGCTGGCCGCCAGTTGCGAGACAAAGAAAAAGTCCGGGCCAGGGCTCATCAGCGCCACCAGATGTACCGCTGCGATGGTGAGAAAAAGAACCAGCATTCTTCTGTCCTTATCAGTGATTGTTTCATTTTCTGTATTATGGCGAGGACACGCCGCATCCGGCGATGTTCCGGTGATACAATCTCACTCGTCGCCATCAACGTGTTCGCGGATCATCGTCATAAACGGCTTGCCAAAACGTTCAAGCTTACGGTGTCCGACACCGTTCACACTCAACATTTCCGTGGCCGTGATGGGCATTTGTTCCGCCATTTCAATCAATGTGGCGTCATTAAACACGACATAAGGAGGGACATTCTCTTCATCGGCAATGGCTTTTCGCAGTTTACGCAATTTGGCGAACAGCTTACGGTCATAATGACCGCCGTAAGATTTTTGGCTGCTGCTTTTCGGTTTGATGCTCACCAACCGGGGTACAGCCAGCATCAATGGGACCTCACCACGTAAAACCGGCCGTGCCGCCTCGGTCAGTTGCAGTGCCGAATGCATCTCAATGTTCTGGGTTACCAGACCCAGATGAATCAACTGACGCAATACGCTGATCCAGTGTTCATTGCTCTGTTCCCGGCCAATACCGTACACCGGCAACTTATCGTGCCCTTGCTCACGGATGCGTTGATTATTGGCACCGCGCAACACGTCAACAATATAGCCCATGCCAAAACGCTGCCCCACCCGATAAATACCAGAAAGCGCCTTTTGCGCTTCAACCAGACCATCATAACGGCGCGGCGGATCAAGACAAATATCACAATTGCCGCATGGTTGCTGACGACCTTCGCCAAAATAGTTGAGCAACACCAGACGACGACAGGTTTGTGCTTCAGCAAATGCCCCCATCGCATTCAGTTTATGGCGTTCAATATCCTGTAACTGTCCCGGCGCTTTCTCCTCCAGGCAACGGCGTAACCAGGCCATATCCGCGGGGTCGAACAACATCATGGCTTCGGCTGGCAGACCATCACGCCCGGCACGTCCGGTTTCCTGATAGTACGACTCAATATTGCGCGGAATATCGAAATGCACGACAAAGCGTACATTGGGTTTGTTGATACCCATGCCAAATGCCACAGTTGCTACCACAATTTGCAGATCATCACGCTGAAAAGCATCCTGCACCTGGGCCCGATGAACATTATCCATCCCGGCATGGTACGCACCAACACTGAAGCCGCGGCTCTGCAGTCGCGCCGCAGTATCTTCAACTTTCGCCCGACTATTACAATAAATAATGCCGCTTTTCCCTCGTTGCTCTTGCACATAACGCAACAATTGCTCTGTCGGCTTAAATTTGTCCACCAGCATGTAGCGGATATTGGGACGGTCAAAACTACTGACCTGAATCAACGGGTCATTGAGCTGCAATAAGCGAACAATATCATTACGCGTAGTTTCATCGGCGGTCGCCGTTAGCGCCATCACCGGCAATTGGGGAAAATGTTGGCGCAACTGACCTAATGTGCCATATTCCGGGCGGAAATCATGGCCCCACTGCGAAATACAGTGCGCTTCATCTACCGCCAGCATTGCGGGACGCCAGTGCGCCAGATTGTCGAGGAAGTTGTCCATCATCAACCGTTCCGGGGCGATATAAAGCAAGCGGAGATGGCCACTACGGCAACCCGCAATCACCTGTTGCTGCTCTTCCCGCGTTTGGCTTGAATTCAGGCAAGCCGCTGCTACGCCATTCGCCAATAGCTGGTCAACCTGATCCTTCATCAAAGAAATCAACGGCGACACCACCAGGGTCAGCCCATCTCGGATCAATGCCGGAATTTGATAACAGAGAGATTTACCACCGCCAGTGGGCATCACCACCAGGCAATCACGCCCACTCAGCGAGGCCTGAATAATGGTTTGCTGCCCGGGGCGAAACTGCTGATAACCGAAGGTATCGCGTAATATCTGTTCCGCCAGCGTTTCAGAGTTGATTACTGCAGCTGTAGACACAACTTCCCCGTTTCATTCCGTTTTTTCATCAATAGTGAAGGATCAAGATAACGCTGTGCGGTAATCATTTAGCATCTCATCATGCCGCAGCATCTCTGCCCGGCAGTACAACAGGGTGGGTTCCGTTATCTGAAGCCACCCTAAACCCCGGATGAGTCGATCATACCTGAGTTAGCGCTATTATGTTCTCTTTCCGCCACACCGTGCCACCCTTATGGGCAGATTCCCATGTACCGCCATCTAACCCGAGCATCAGGTATGATGCAAAAAGGGAAAGCAGGCATTCTACACAGAAAAAAGGGGGATATCAGCGGCGATGATCAAAACTGGAAAGCAGATTCACAGAAGCATAAAATATACAGTTAATTAACATATACACCACGATTTCAACACATTCCAGGAAACCAGGCTATGTCAGGAAAACCATTAACGCAGGATGCGGCGCGTCATCTGATCGGAGAAATTTTTGTCTACCACATGCCCTTTAATCAGGCGCTGGGGTTAACACTGGATCGTCTGGAAACAGATTATGCTGAATTAAGCTTTATCAATAAAGACATGCTGGTTGGTAACATGGCACAGAAAATACTGCATGGCGGCGTCATTGCCTCGGTACTGGATGTCGCTGCGGGATTAGTCTGTGTCAGTAGCTCGCTGACACGCCAGCAAACTATCACTGAAGAAGAACTGCTGCAGCGCTTATCACGAATGGGGACCATTGACTTGCGAGTAGACTATCTGCGGCCTGGACGAGGTGAGCGTTTTATTGCATCAAGCAGTTTGCTGCGTGCGGGCAATAAAGTGGCGGTTGCCCGTGTTGAATTACATAACGATGCCGGCGTGTATATCGCCAGCGCGACAGCAACTTACCTGGTCGGGTGAGCGGCATTTTCCACCAGAGCGCATGAGATCCCTCCTCCGTCAGCACCTTTATGATTAAAAAAATTTCACTTTTATGAAATTTATATACACCCTCTCAGGGTAGAAAAAACCATCAACTGATGAAAACGCCCGCTCTGGATGATGGCAAAGGAATGCATAAATCAGCATTTGTCGCGCGCGATTTCTTCGCCAGGATAGGGAATAACTGACCGATATTACTTTCATTAATAACGCTGAAGGAGGATATAGCGATGAAAATTCCTGGCAAGACGTTTACACCAATACTGCCCACCATTGCTGAAGAAGAACCAGAAAATCAACATAATGTGGCGCCACCACAAGCACAGGCAAAACGGCTGGAACAGTCACTGGAAAAAAAAGTATTAGCCAGGAAGAAGCAACAGACTACCTCAAAACAAGAAAATGCGCCGTACGGATTTAGACATAGAATTTCACAGCATGCCGTAGATGTTTCCATCGCCATTCCCGGCAGCGGGCGTACCATCAACCGCCCCCTACGTACAAGCATTCCTGATATTAATATTGAGGATCACGATGATGATGACGAAGATTCGTTATTACATCAAAGTCGCCTGCTTATGCGCCATACCCATGCCTTTATTGCCTCACTGGAGGCAAGCAAGTCATCACTATGGCAACGACCAGCAGAATCAGCCATGCGAAAACGACTCACCCGGCTGATACCCTGGTTAAAACCGGCTCCATTGCAAACAGTAGCAACGTTGTATGGTTCGGCATCGGCCAACCCGCTGAAAAATGATGAATCCGCTGATCGACAGGAAATCGCACAGCATGTGCAACAATTACAGCAACAGATGACGACCCAACTGCAAGAACTGGAAACGGCAGCCGGGGAAGTCCATGACCTCTCAGAACAACACCCGGCAGAGAATCCGGCACAACGAGCGCTGAGGCAAGAGCGCATCCGATTAGCAGAAGGTCGCCTTACCGCGATACAGGCCAAACTTAAGGAACATGTGGAACACCCGGCAACGGTTGAAGTCTTTAAGCTCAGTGAATATGCTGATCTTGCTGATCAGAAGATCGCGTTTGCCCAGAAACGTTTACACGAACTAACCGAATCGGCCAGTCATATATTGACGCACAGTGACGAGCAGACGCAATCAGCACACCTTAAGCTGGAAGCTAATAAGGTCAAGATTCAAACGCTGATGACGGTCGGAGTCAGTATGGATAAAGCCAGCGCGGAGGTTCACACATCGACAGAAAAACTGGCTGAGATCCAACATGCTCTGGCAACGCTGACCCAGTCACCTGACACGGAAGAAAGGCACGAACAACTGGAAAAAGACATTCTGTACTATCAGATACTGCAAGAGAGCGCGGAAAACACCCTGGCGGAAAACCTTGCTCAGTTAAACGAGCTGGATGTCGATACCGCAAACACAGAAGAGAACATTGATGCCCAGCTAAAAAGCCTCAACAGCGACAATAAAGCGCTATTGCAAAAAATTGAAGGTGCCAGCCAACAACGGGCCAATGCCAGTCAAAGTATAGCACTGCTAAAAACCATCACTCCGCCGAATCCGGTATCTGACGATGCGGCGCCAGAAAAAGCAACCCTTGAACAGTTAAAACACGATCTGCACCAATCTATCGCTACACAAGCTGGCCCGCGATTAACCCCAAAACTCGATGCGTTGACTGACCGTCTGATAAACGATCCTTCATTAACAAAGCAGCCACCCTGGCTAGTCATTGACATCGTCATGACCACCCTCCGGGCTGCCGTCGGGGAAAACGATAATCTGGCCAGTGACGTTGTTGATGCCCTGGCGCGACACCCGGCAGAACACTGGCTGGATAATAACGATGCCGGTGAACAGGCCAATGCTATTACCGCATTCTGTCGTACACTCAGCACCTTGCCACGTGGCATGGATCTGCTCCAACTGCTTTCCAGCAAGGGCGATGCCACACCGGATGCCGAGACATCGCGGGCATTACGTACTTTCTGGACTGCCGATTCAGCACTGGAACAGAGGCCGGAAGAGAGCGTGGCCGCATGGTTAACACAAGCGCGTCGCGTCGCCAGAGCTAAAGCGACGCAATCAGAAGAGCCGCTCAATGATGTTGATCTCGCCGCTTATAACGCAGTGCGTAACGGTTATCTCAGCAATGCACCGGGCTCCCTTTACGACAGTGATAATCAGCGTCTGTTAAAAGCGACCAATGAATGGGTGGTACGGGCCATGGCAAAGCGCCCGCAAGGAACACCACGATCCTGGCGTCAGTGGGTTCCCAACCTGAATAAAACCCCCTTTCAGAGCAGCATGCTCAAACAGGCCTTTGACATTAGCCAGAGCATGGGAATGGACTCACTGCGCACTCAGGTTGATACACAAGTGAACGCCCGTCTGGATGAACTGAAACAACTCTGCGCGCTGGGGGCTGAACACGGCAGCGACGGAGATGAACTGACTAAATTCGCCACCTCATCACAGGCATTAATCGCCCACTTACAAAAAAAACAGAAAAAGGGCCGGCATTTGTCGCAAATACCCCTGGGCAAATCAGACCTCCGATCCATACAGCGAGAATGGCAAACTGCCCAACCGACTGGAAATACGCATGGCCCGGCAGCACTGGGCCGCCATTTACGCAATAGACTGGCCCATGCTGAGCTTTCGCCGCTGGTGACGGAAATATGCACGACCGATCTTAGCCTTTATGAAGCGCTCGGCCAACTGAACACCGCGTTGCGCAATTTGCTTCCGGAAGCGCATCGCCCGGCAGCGCCGGCCGACACGGCTGATTTTAACGATGCAATACGACTGCTAAAGGATAATCACTTTAGCGATAAAAATGACATTCTGACCTTTTTTCAGCCGCTGATTGAGGGTAGCCATTTACGTGATCGCGTCAGAATGGGCGGCGGCGGCACGCTCGGATTAGGCTTATCCTCATTACCCTATAATGTCATGTCTGTGGTTGCGCCTACTTTCTCGCTGGAAATGGCGCGCAGTGATGAGGCTTTCGCGCAATTATTTATGCCCATTCTGGGCATGGAAATGTCATTTGGTAAGCTTAAAACGCTTTCTGCGGCAAGCAGCATAGGAATGATGGCAGGTGGGGATGTTGTACCGGGAGTGGTAGCACTGCAGGCGAGCATCAGTGGCAAACTTCAGCATCAACACGCCGAAACCGAAGCCACCTTGATGCGTTTTTTCCGCAAACGTTTTCAGGATGATGAAATGCGGCAAAAAATGATTAACTGCCTGGAAAGTATGGTGCTTTGGGATACGCTGGAACCACAACAAGGCCAACCGTATAGCAGCCCGCTGGAAGCCGTGCTGGCACGTAACCCCGATGTTTCGCTTAGTCATGTTAGCGCCAGGAGTCAGACGCTGAATGTCAGCGGGCAGATTACCGGGCGTCTTTTTGCTCGTCATCAGAGTAACGCCCATGCCTCACAGTGGATAAGCCCTGAAGTTGCTCTTTCCGCCGACAGTGAACGCACACATGATCACCGCGTCGAAAAAAATGGCGCGGTGCATATTGACGGGCTTCATAATGATGCCGCTCAACAACGCATCCGCTGGCATGCTGCCCTGAATATGTCACCGGTTTCCAACACCCCCGATCAAACAGATAAAACAAAGGGGGCGACCGGGCGATTTTCTTTCCCTTTTCAGCTTGGTATCAGCCGCGACCTGAGCTGGAATCTGGAACGTCATGAGATTTCACCGTTTACCATTGATGATAAACAGGACGCTGATATTGATCGCCACTATTCCAGTGCTGTAGATATGCAGGCGGAGATCGCCAGCAACCGTGATGAATGGCTGATGCGGTGTATTGAAACGCTGGAACCAGAAGCCGATCAACGCGATACCCCAGAATTGCGTCAACAGGCCGCGGCGATTATGGATGAATTTGAACAGACGCTGGCGCAACTCTCGACCAGGAGTAAATATTGCCACTACAACGTGAATTACTCATTAAAAGGCGAGGCGGGCGCAGAAATTGACAGTTACCGGGCACTGGCCCAACTGGCGCGGCAAAACAAGGATGAGGCGCACGCCAGACAAATGGAAAATGCCATTGATGACATTCTTAAAATGCGTGGAAGCTGGCGCCCTCTGATGCTGATCATCCGGGAGCGCGCACGTGATAGCAGATCAACAGGGATAAACGCCGCGATTCGTTATCAATTCACCAAAAGTAATGACGGACAAAGGACCGCTGCCCAGTTTCCGCCGCCTTAAATCAGCACAACGCGCTCATAGCTGCTGGCTGGCGCTGTTCATTCTGGATGCGCCATACAGGCCATTCTGGCTATGGGTTCGGGTCGGAAAAATCCGGCCCGGCGCCGGTTTACAACCAGTTTTTACGTTTGAAGTAGAGATAAGGCGCCAGACCCGCCAGAATCATCAAACCAATGGCGGCGGGATAGCCAAAGCTCCATTTCAGTTCCGGCATGAAATCAAAGTTCATGCCATAGCTGGAAGCCACCAGCGTGGGGGGCAGGAATACCACCGAGACCACCGAGAATATTTTGATAATGCGGTTCTGCTCAATATTAATAAAGCCCATTGCCGCCTGCATCAGAAAGTTCACTTTCTGAAAAAGCGATTCATTGTGCGGCAATAATGATTCAATATCGCGCAGGATTTCTCGCGCCTGTTCCAGTTGATTACCCGGTAAGCGTGCTTTACGCACCAGAAAGTTGAGTGCCCGTTGTGTATCCATCAAACAAAGACGCACTTTCCAGCCAATATCTTCCAGCTCAGCCAGGGTTGACAGTGCCTGGTCAACTTCGTCGCCCTGTTGCCCTTCCATAATAACGCGGCTGAGTTTTTCCAGATCGCTGTAAATATTCTCAATTTCATCTGCCAGTTGTTCAATTTTAGTTTCAAACAAATCAAGCAATAGCTCATAAGCATTACCGTCAGTCAGAATCTGACTGCGGGCGCGCATCCGATAAAGGCGAAATGCCGGCAGTTCCCGCTCACGTAAAGTATACAGGCGTCCTTCGCGGATGGTGAATGCCACCGTGGCGTTACCGGCATGGTCTTCCGCGTCTTCGTAAAAAAAGAAAGAGTGAATATGCAAGCCATCTTCATCTTCGAAGAATCGTGCGGAAGCCTCAATGTCTTCCAGTTCCGGCCGTGTCGCCAGACTTTGGCCTAACTCGCTCTGAACGCGCTCACGTTCGCTCTCTTCGGGTTCGATCAGATCAACCCATACCGAGGAAACCAGTTTGTCAGTAGACTCTTCCAGTTCAAGCCGCGCCAGGCGGTTATCCTCGAGTTTAAATGCGCTCAGCATAGCAGTACTCCCAATTGCAGTAACAAATGGGACGGCACGCCTGAACACGGAAACAATGCTGTTTCAATCAGTAATCTGTACTAACTCGCGCGACGGGAAATAAAACAGGTCGCTGACAACCACAAAGGCTATCAGCAAAAGAGGATAGCCTTAGGCGTTGAGCCTGATGAACAGGTTAATGAGCCAGTATCGACTGGGTGTGTCCAAAGCGAATGTCCTCTTAAGGTAATCGTGCGCGCATGTTACGCCGAGACGAAAAAGGCGTCAAGTGAAGCTCGTGTGACCGCCGATTCACATCGTCTCAAGGCGAGCATAAGCCGCCACCAGCCATTTTATACCCTGACCCTGAAACGCCACCTGCAAACGGCTATGATCACCACTGCCTTCAAGATTAATGATGGTACCTTCACCAAATTTGGCATGCCGCACGCGCTGACCAAGGACAAAACCACTGTCATTGTTGGCCAGCGGCGTACCCATGCGCTGATGGTTCACTGGTCGGCTAATACTGGCGCGCAGGCGCACTTCCTCAATACATGCTTCCGGCAGCTCGCCAATAAAGCGTGACGGACGATGATACACCTCCTTACCATAAAGCCGCCGACTTTCTGCCCAGGTCAGCGTCAGTTTCTGCATCGCCCGCGTCACGCCAACATAAGCGAGGCGACGCTCTTCTTCCAGGCGACCACCTTCTTCGAGCGACATCTGGCTGGGAAACATACCTTCTTCCATACCAACGATAAACACCTGGCTGAACTCCAGCCCTTTCGCTGAATGCAGCGTCATCAGTTGCACCGCATCCTGCCATTTGTCCGCCTGACCATCCCCCGCTTCAAGCGCCGCGTGAGAAAGAAACGCCTGCAGCGGCAGCAAGTCTTGATCCTCATCCTGATAACTATACTGACGCGTGGCATTGACCAGTTCTTCTAAGTTTTCAATACGCGCCTGGCCTTTCTCTCCGTTCTCCTGCTCATACATCAACCACAGACCGGAATCTTTTATTACCCGATCCGTTTGTACATGCAGCGGCAGGTCTGAGGTTTCCTGCGCCAGCGCGTCTACCAGTTCAATAAAACGCTGTAATGCGGATGCCGCCCGCCCGGCCACCGCTTTCTCCTGCAATAACGCGTGTGTGGCTTGCCATAAGGTCAGTTGACGATCACGCGCACTCTGGCGCACTACGTCCAGGGTGCGATCACCAATCCCCCGCGTCGGGGTATTCACCACGCGCTCAAATGCGGCATCATCATTACGATTAGCGATCAGCCGCAAATAGGCCAGCGCATCTTTCACTTCCTGACGCTCGAAGAAACGCATGCCGCCATAGATACGATACGGCATGCTGACCTGCAACAGGGCTTCTTCCAGCACACGAGACTGAGCATTACTACGGTAGAGGATGGCGCAATCATTTAGTGCACCACCGGTCTCCTGCCATGCCTTGATACGGCTAACGACAAAGCGCGCTTCATCCAACTCATTGAAAGCGCAATAAATCGAAATCGGATCACCCTCGCTGCCCTCCGTCCACAACGCTTTGCCAAGACGCCCGGTATTATTGGCAATTAGGGCGTTGGCCGCTTGCAGAATATTATTGGTTGAACGGTAATTCTGCTCAAGACGGATGGTTGCCGCCCCGGAAAAATCGTGCAGAAACCGTTGAATATTTTCAACCTGCGCCCCGCGCCAACCGTAAATGGATTGATCGTCATCACCGACAATGATGACACGCCCTGTCTCTCCGGCCAGCAGGCGGATCCAGGCATACTGGATGTTATTGGTATCCTGGAATTCATCCACCAGAATATTGGTGAAACGCTCACGATAATGGTTGAGGATGTGCGGCTTATTCAGCCAAAGTTCATGGGCACGTAACAGCAGTTCGGCAAAATCCACCAGACCGGCACGATCGCAA
Organism: Enterobacterales bacterium; assembly: GCA_015655145.1. GTDB lineage: Bacteria > Pseudomonadota > Gammaproteobacteria > Enterobacterales > Enterobacteriaceae > JAATFO01. Next base: position 11,980 of record JAATFO010000082.1, read on the forward strand.
GCTTCCTGATACGCCAGGTAGATGCGCAGCCAGGTCTGCTCGACGGGATTACCATAACTTTCAATATGTTTTGGCCGTAAACCTTCATCTTTTTTGCCGTTGATGTACCACATCGCCTGCCGCGCTGGCCATTGCTTCTCGTCGAGGTTCATCGCTTTGATCAAGCGTTTTAGCAGACGCAGTTGGTCTTCGCTATCAAGAATTTGAAAATCCGCTGGCAAATTAGCATCAAGATGGTGAGCGCGTAATAAACGATGGGCAAGGCCATGAAAAGTGCCGATCCACATGCCCCCCTGGCTGGTGCCGATCAGTTGTTCAATGCGGTGACGCATTTCCGCCGCCGCTTTGTTGGTAAACGTCACGGCCATAACGGAATAAGGTGAACAGTTTTCTACCGCCAGCAACCAGGCAATACGATGTACCAGCACCCGTGTTTTACCACTTCCCGCCCCCGCCAGCACCAGCATATTACTGCGCGGCGCAGCGACGGCCTCGCGTTGTTTATCATTCAAACTGCTTAGCAGGTCAGATACGTCCATAAGCACCGTTCAGTCAGAAGAAACCCCAGTGCATTCGCTGGGTATTTATACAGTATATTATATCAGTGCGGTTAACGATGCCAACTGCGAAATCTCAATATGTGGCAACAGACGCGTATCGCTAATGTGCATCAGGTTGCCCTGGTTAAGATTAATCCAGCATGATTGCATACCACAACGCACCGAACCCGCCACATCTGTCGTAAGATCATCGCCGACATGCAGAATATGCTCTAATGGCAGTGCAAGTTTCTCTGCCGCCAGATGGTACATATCTTCATACGGTTTAGCGCGTCCATCAGGGCCGGCACGCAGTGTAAAGCGAAAATACTGATCAAGCCCAAACAAGTGCGGCTGCGCATTACCATTGGTGATCGCCACTAACGGCAGATGTTCCGCCAGCGCCGCCAGCGTTCTGTGTGTCTCATCCGAGACCTCAATTTTACTGCGCCACTGAGAAAATACCGCCATCACCTGACGAGCGCCGTCTTCCGCTTCGTTGTGCCTCAGCCCGACATTACATAGCGCCAGCACCACCGCACGGCGGCGCCATTCACTGACATCATGATAAATTTCAGGCTCTTGTAACAGCAATTGCTTACGCAGCGCTTGAAAATCTTCGATGGTGAAATCACTCAGCGCAGGATGACTGGCCTGTAAAGAAGCGTGCGACGCCTCGGCGGTTTTGCGGATCACCGGGCGGTTATCATAGAGCGTATCATCAAGATCAAAGGTCATTGCTTTAATCGGGCATAACGAACGATAAAAATGCATCAGGATTTTCCTCGTTTAGCACGGGGATGGGCGGCATCGTAAACCGAGGCCAGGTGTTGAAAGTCAAGATGGGTATAAATTTGGGTGGTCGACAGATTCGCATGCCCCAACAATTCCTGCACCGCACGCAGGTCGCCACTGGACTCCAGCATATGCGTAGCGAAAGAATGGCGCAGTTTATGTGGATGCACATGGCTGCTGATCCCTTGCTTCACGCCCCATTCAGCAAAGCGTTTTTGCACGTTACGTGCCGAAATCCGCTTACCTTGCTGCGATAAAAAAACCGCATCATCTTCTGGTGCGAAGATATCGCGTAATGCCAGCCAGTGCTGCATCCATTCCACCGCCGTGCGGCCAATCGGCAAGCGCCGCTCTTTGCTGCCTTTCCCCGTCACCCACACTTCGCCGGACTCAAGGTCCAGATGGCGGCAATCAATACCGACTAATTCCGCCAGACGTAAACCCGCGCCGTACATGATCTCCAGCATAGCGCGGTCACGCACCGCAAGGGGATCATGGATATCGATCGCCAACAACTGATTAACTTCATCGACATCAATATTCTTTGGCAGATGGCGTGGCGCGCGGGGCGTAGCAATCCCTTTCGCCGGATTGGCGTTAAGTTTGCCCTGATTAACCAGCCAGTTGAGGAAACTGCGCAGTGCTGAAAGGCGTAATGCCAGACTGGCAGCCTGTAATCCAGCGCGTCGACTGCGTGCCGCCAGTGAACGAACATGCGCCGCAGACAACGTATCCCAGCCAGTGATGCTCATTTCATCCGCAAGGGCAATCAGCACCGTCAACTGATGCGCATAACTTTTCAGTGTCAACGGGCTGAGTTGTCGTTCAACTTTCAGATAACGCAAAAAATCATTAACGGCAGGCTGAAGTGGCGAAAGCCCACTCATGCGCGCTCAATCCAGCGTGATAGCAGTTCTGGCATCATTAATGCCAGATGCTGCAACAGCAATGTACCCATATCAGATTGATAATGTTGCAGATCACGGCTACTGAATATCAGTACGCCCAGGTCACCATTATCGCCCATCAACGAGATGGCGACGGAACCTATGGCCTTTGCCTGTGGCAACAACAGCAATAATTCCGGCCCATTCAGACTACCAAGATAGTGTTGTTCTTTGCCCAGTCGCTGAATACGCAACGGCTCAAAGGCCTGCCGCGACAGTGCCAGTTGAGTGAAATCCGATGGTGCATCAATACGCCATTTATCACTGAACAGCCGAATATTAGCACCCGCCAGTCCAAATCCGCGCGACCAGCGATGCAGCCGATTCAACATATCGTGTAACGAAGGCGCGGCAGCAAGGTGCCCTTGCAGGGCTAACAGGCGATCAAATAATTGATGGTTGGCCGTTGCCTGCTCCATCAATAGGGTGATCTCTTCTTCCAACTGATTGATATGATTGCGCTGGCGTACCATATGCCACTCCACCAGCGAGACGGTACCACGTACCGGATGTGGCACCACCATCTGCTCAACTTGCCGCGCATTACGGATAAAAAAGTCCGGATGTTGCTGTAAATAATCACTAACAGCCTGATCATCCAGCATAACGTCACGGTTCGCCTGTTCCCCGACATTTTTCATAAATGAATAAACCCGTCGTAAACGTGTGTGGCCGGACCGGTCATATAAAGAGGGTTCCCCGGTCCTTTCCAGGCGATATGTAAACAACCGCCCGTCAGATCAACGCGGACCTTTTCCGCGAGTAGAGCTTGCTGAATCCCCACGGCAACAGCGGCACACGCGCCACTGCCACAGGCTTGTGTTTCACCGGCGCCGCGTTCATAAACACGCAGGCGAATATGTTCACGGCTGACAACTTCCATAAAACCCACATTGACACGTTCAGGGAAGCGCTCATGACTTTCCAGTACCGGTCCCAGGACGCCCACCGCCGCAGTATCCACGCTGTCCACCTGTATGACGCAGTGAGGATTTCCCATCGACACTACACCGCACATGACGGTCTGTTCCGCCACACGCATCAGGTAGAGGTTCTCGGCTTTACTGGCGCGAAAAGGCACCTGTTGCGGGTCAAAATTAGGTTCGCCCATATTAACACAGACGCATTCGTCGTCGGTCACGCTCAGGAGCATGCGCCCGCTCTGTGTGCTTACCCGAATATCACTCTTATTGGTCAGCCCTTTTTGCCGCACAAAACGCGCAAAACAACGAGCCCCATTACCACACTGAGCCACTTCGCTGCCATCGGCATTGAAGATGCGATAATGAAAATCGAGTTCAGGATCGTAAGGCGGTTCTACGATCAGCAATTGATCAAAGCCGATCCCCTGATGCCGATCCGCCAGACGGCGGATCGACTCAGGCGAAAAATAAACGTTTTGCGTCACAGCATCAACAACCATGAAGTCATTGCCTAAGCCGTGCATTTTGGAGAACTGCATTTTCTGCTCCGCCGGGTGCGCCATGATTATTGCACCGATTGCCCGATCGCCCCGGTGGCTGTCAGGTGGTTAACCTTACCATCAGGCTGGGTCGCGGTTGAGGAATCAGTGGTTTGCGGTGGCTGCTCTTTTGACGGGAAATAGAGCGGTCCTTTCAATCCGCAGCCAGCCAGGTTGGCTAATGCCAGAACCAACGCCAGCCGACCAGTCATTTTATTCATTCTTATTCTGCTCATCATTGATGCTATGCCGGATTCCCTATCATCGCAGGTGAAGTCTGAAAAGCAACAGGAATTGACGTTCCCGAACCGATGCCACAGTCTCATTTTTGTCAAAATTGCTTGTCAGCGGCAAATGTCTGTTAGGCATTGTCGGGTAAAAACCAGCATTGACGCAATCAACGTAGTCGTTGACGGCCCTTGTTTAGTGCACCTGATAACGTCGGGTGTCACTTATGCTATCGTTATCCGGCAATGTGGCGCACAGTTGTGTCAGCGTTTGGCTACGAAATGGAATGACCTGTAAACGCTCATCCACTTTCACTATCTGATAAAACTGCGGTAGGTTAAAGTTGATAAAACTGGCGTCGTAGGTAAAGCGATCATGCGAGGATGAATAAAAACGGCTGACATCGCGTACCAGCTCTTCTTTACTGCCCTCACAATGGTGATAGACCTCAACGCGGTTGGCCTCATCAAGGATATAGATGTTAAAGCCATGATCGTCACTGGTATCTTCAAAGAAGAATTGAATAATTCCTTCACTGGCATAGCCGTTCACCACTGCCGGCAGACGTGTCTGGTCGGTTTCCATCTTAATTGACCGACCATGCAGCTTGTTATTAGAAATCGCCCCATAAAATTCCACGGCATTTTCCAGTTTCTGTACCGACACACTCAAGCGCTCAAAGAACAGGCCCCAGGTTTGCCCGGCAACATGCAGTGCTTTGAAACGCCCGGGTTCCTGACGGGTGCTGGAAAGGCGCAGTTCAATGCATTCAGAAACCAGTTGCTGCACACGGGTACGAATTAAACCGCGCAGATGCTGGCTATAACAGAAGACTTCGACGGTATCCGGGGGCGCCGCATCCTGATGCATTTTACCAAGAATGGTCTTCAGCGCGTCGGTCATCGCCTGCTCGCCGTTGAAATGCAACGTACGCACTTCATTCCATGAGTTGCGATAAAGCAAATCGATACTGCCAACCAAACACTGCTGTTGCTGACCGAAGCTAAACACATCCAGCTTGCGGAAATCAAAATGCACGACCTGATTGCCAAAAGCAGAGGTTGGGTCGTATTCCAGGTTGACGATAATGGCAAGGTGGCGAATCTCGCAGGGGCTATAAAGCGCTTTCGGCGTTGGGGCCGGGACACGCAACGGAAAATGGTGCGAAACATCATCAACCAATGCTTGCAGGCGCGCCAAATCACAAATCTCGTTACCTTTGATGTGTAAGTGCGTCTTCGCCGTCAGCAAACCATTAAACCACGCCCACGCCACCAGTTTATTCAGGTAACGGTTATATTCCAGCGGCTGATGGCTGATGATTGAACTCATCGCCGGCGCCTGATTATACAAGTACCAGCCAGAACGATTAGCACGTCCTTCCGGCACATGAATAAAGGTCAGGTGCGGTTCAGACAAGTCGGGGGAAATCTGCGGGTTTATCAGCGTGACTTTCCCCGGCAGCGCTTCAAACGCAGCATAGAGCTTACGTGTCAGCACGCCGATATCCTGCGGGCTGGCGCTGACGCTTAAGTTATTACGGCGCGCAAAACGGATCAGGTTGCGATAACTTTGCATCATCGCATCCAGCAACTCATTGTGCGCTTCGCGTACACGTTCGATTTTCCAGTCAGCACGCCCATCAAGGACCTCCAGGCGCGCGGTATCCCAGCCCCATGCTTTCACCAATTGGCTAAGAATTTCACGTCGCCAACTGGCACGATGAGGGTTATCTTCGCAGGACAATTTCTCGCAAACTTTCAGGTAAAAACAGCGGCGGACTAAATCAAGACGTGCCGTGTCGCCAATCCCGGTAAGGTAACGTGTCACACGCTCCAACATCATGCAGTAAGGATCGAGACCGAATGAAACAATTTCACCTTCATGCAGACGTTGTTTGATATCCATCGCCAGCAATTGGGTATTGGGGTATTCCCAGGAATAGGCTTCCAGTAGCAAAGTTTTAAGCACAGCTTTATACGGGGAATCGATGCTTTTATACAATTGCCACAAGCTGGCGCCAAAGTACTCTTCGGCAGACAGCGTGCCCAAGCCGCCGAGATCAAGCCATTCATTCGGCGTCAACACGCCTTGCGCGTAGAGCGTCATCACATAATCATCGTAATGCGCTTCCTCTTCGCCCGGCACCATGTTCCATAAAATACGTTTGCCAGCCATGCGTACGGCAGTACGATAAAACTCATCAAGCAGTAAAATATGCTGTGTAGAGCCACAGTCCTCGGCGCCCAGGCTTCCGCTCTCATTATGACGGAAGCGATTTTCATCAATCAGGAAGAAACTGACCTCCACCCCCATTGAAACGCACCATTTTTGTAACAGTGCACATTTTTTCTGCAGGCAAAGACGTTCTTCATTATCCAGCCAGGATTGGTGACAAACCCAGATGTCGAGATCGGAAATATTACTTTGCCCCACTGATGAGGTACTGCCCATAGAGTAAACACCCGTAATCGGCATTTCTCCTTTAGGGGGAAGCGCGCAAACTGCGCCAGATTTCGCCTCTAAATCATCCAGCCAGCGCTGTTGATGTTCATCAGGCGAAAAAAAACTAATGCCGTGCGGAACGTTACCGTCAAGGTAACCCGGCATCAATGGATGATGATAATGTAATAAAGTCGGCAGTAGACCATAAACCCGCTGAAAAGCAGGCCCCATAACAGCCAGTGCGCGATCAACACGCAACTGATTGATGGCATCCAGTCTCTGTTTCAGTGTCTCAATGTAGAGGTACAAGACGTTTCGCCTGATGATTGTCCCAATGCTGATAAAAAACCCGTGTTTCCGCTATTCGCTGCTTAGTCTAAAAATAGTGGGGCGAATTATTGCTGGAAACGTGATCAATCTAACACCTGGCCGATTGACCGTAAAGAAAGTTGCGCTACTCAGTTTAGCACGTTTTGTCGCCGATCAACCCACCAGGCTTTTTTCGCACACTTTGCAGGCATCTAAAAAAACCGTTGAAACTGACAGCGTTGATATATCAATGGTAGGATAATCCGTGAACGATCGAAACGGTAACCCGCATGTCAGATAACATCTTAAGAATTGCTACAAGGCAAAGTCCACTCGCCTTATGGCAGGCGCGCTATGTTCAACAATGCCTGATGGCATGTCACCCAAGGCTGAGCGTTGAACTGGTGCCACTGGTCTCTCGTGGTGATGTGCTGCTGGATACACCGCTGGCAAAAGTGGGCGGCAAGGGGCTTTTCGTCAAAGAACTGGAAATAGCGATGCTCGAAAACCGTGCCGATATCGCCGTTCATTCGATGAAGGACGTCCCTGCGACATTTCCTGACGGTCTTGGTCTGGTGACTATTTGTCAACGTGGGGACCCACTTGATGCCTTTGTTTCCAACCGCTACGCGTCAATTGATGCGCTTCCCCACGGGGCGATTGTCGGCACCTCCAGTCTGCGTCGTCAGTGCCAGATCAGCGCGCGTCGTCCCGACCTGGTGATACGCTCATTGCGCGGTAATGTCGGAACTCGTCTGGGCAAACTTGATGCCAATGAATATGACGCGATTATTCTTGCGGTTGCTGGTCTAAAACGGCTTAATCTGGATAATCGTATTCGTTATGCTATACCTGCTGAAGAATCATTGCCGGCGGTCGGTCAGGGAGCGGTCGGTATTGAGTGCCGCCTTGAGGATCAACAAACCATTATGTTGTTGGCGGCGCTGAATGATAATGATACCGCGACCCGCGTTAATGCCGAACGTGCAATGAATACCCGCCTGAATGGGGGATGTCAGGTTCCCATCGGCTGCTATGCTGTACTGAACGGTGATGAGCTGTGGTTACGCGGCCTGGTGGGCTCGCCCGATGGCAAGTTCATCGTACGCGGTGAGCGTCGCGGCCCGCGTGGTGATGCTGAAAACATGGGTGTTTCGCTGGCGGAAGAACTGCTGAAAAACGGTGCGCGAGACATCCTGCGTGAGATCTATCAGAGGGATCCGCCCGCATGACGATCCTGGTAACCCGCCCATCGCCAGCCGCTGAAGAGCTGGTTGTACGCTTGCGCTTGCGGGGTTTGGTTGCCTGGAGTTTTCCCCTGATTGAATTCACCCCGGGTCGTGACCTTGAGCGTTTGCCGCGGCAACTGGCGACCTTACATGACGGTGACCTGGTCTTCGCGCTTTCGCAACAGGCAATACACTACGCACAACCCTGTTTGCAACAAGCCGATTTAACATGGCCCGCCAACCTGAACTATTATGCTATAGGGCGCACTACCGCGTTGGCACTGCATACCGTTAATGGCTTACCCGTTGAGTATCCCCTTGAACGAGAGAGCAGTGAGGTATTGATTCAACTACCGGCGCTGCGAGCGGTGAATGGTAAGCATGCACTGATTCTGCGTGGCAACCGGGGACGCGATCTGCTGAGTGAAACGCTACGGCAACGTGGAGCTGAAATCACGTCTCTGGAATGCTATCAACGTTGTGAGAAAAACTATGATGGCCTGCATGAAGGACGTCGCTGGCGTGAACGCGGTATCACTACGCTGGTGGTGACCAGTGGTGAAATGCTACAACAACTGCATTCGCTGTTCTCCACGATGGATCGGGATGAATGGCTACTACGCTGTCGACTGATTGTCGTTAGCGAACGTTTGGCTACCCTGGCCAGGGAATTTGGCTGGCAAGACATTACGGTAGCTGATGGTGCTGATAACGACGCGCTACTGCGCGCGTTACAATAAACTTTAATATGGGATGTGCCACAATGACGGAACAAAAAGACTCCTCCGCCATGGTTGAAGAGTCTACCCCCGCGGTAGAAACCACCACGCCACCGGCGAAAAATGAACGGCGTAAAACAAAGCACACCGGCACAGTACTGAGCGTACTGGCCATTGTGATTGCGCTGGCATTAGGTGCGGGGCTGTATATTAACGATAAACACCAGGCGATATTGCAGACGCAGGTGAATCAGTCATTGAGTGACAGGCTTACTGCATTGCAACAACAAGCCACTAATGAGAAACAACAACTGACCCAACAGTTGGCCTCACAAACCAGTGAGTTGCAAACCGCGCGCGACCAGCAAGCGTCGCTGAGCCAGCAGTTGGATGAACTTAAAAACAAAGTGGCTACCATTTCAGGTAATGACGCCCGCACATGGCTTTTGGCTCAGGCGGATTATCTGGTGAAACTGGCCGGACGTAAGCTGTGGAGCGACCAGGATGTCACTACCGCAGCCGCCTTGTTGAAAAGCGCGGATGCCAGCCTGGCTGACATGAATGATCCCAGCCTGATTGAAGTACGTCGCGCACTGACTGAGGACATAAGCAACCTGTCGGCGGTGAACCAGATCGATTATGACGGCATCATTCTCAAACTGAATCAGCTCTCAAACGGCGTGGATAATTTACGCCTGGCGGACAACGACAACGATGATGACCCCATGGATGCGGACAGCCAGGAACTCACGTCGTCCTTGCGCGAATGGCGTGCCAATCTGATGAAAAGCTGGCGAAATTTCATGGATGATTTCATTACTGTCCGCCGTAGGGATAACACGGCCGAGCCATTACTGGCGCCGAACCAGGATGTTTATTTACGCGAAAACATTCGTTCCCGTTTACTGATTGCGGCCCAGGCGGTACCTCGTCATCAGGATCAAATCTATAAACAGTCAATTGATACTGTTTCTACCTGGGTCCGCGCCTGGTTCGACACCAGCGACCCGGCGACGAAGTCCTTCCTGACTCAGCTCGATGAGCTAAGTCAGCAAAGCATTTCAATGGATGTGCCTGATTCACTGAGCAGCCAGCCAATACTCAATAAACTGATGCGAACACGCGTACGTAATCTGCTGGCCCAGCCTTCTGCCAGCGCGCAACAGAAACAGGGAGATTAAGCATGTTAAAGGTTCTTTTGCTTTTTCTTCTGTTGATTGCCGGCGTCGTCCTTGGACCGCTGATCGCGGGTCATCAGGGATATGTGCTGATTCAGACTGACAACTGGAATATTGAGACCAGCGTCACAGGGCTGACAATCATACTGATTCTGGCGCTGATTATCATTTTGTTGCTTGAGTGGCTGTTACGACGCATCTTTCGCACCAGCGCCAGAACGCGTAGCTGGTTTGTGGGACGAAAACACAGTCGTGCCCGACGGCAAACCCATGAAGCCCTGGTGAAGCTGGCGGAAGGGGATTACAAACAAGTCGAGAAACTGCTATCGCGCAATGCCGATTATGCCGAACAACCGGCAGTAAACTACCTGCTTGCCGCCGAAGCGGCGCAACAACGTGGCGATGAAGCCCGCGCTACTCAGCATCTGGCACGGGCCGCTGAGTTATCAGGCAGCGATCAATTGCCGGTTGAAATCACCCGTGTTCGCATCCAGTTAGCTCGACATGAGGATCATGCGGCACGTCATGGCATTGATCGCCTGTTGGAAGTCGCGCCACGCCATCCTGAAGTGCTGCGCCTCGCAGAACAGGCCTATGTTCGAACCAGCGCATGGAGTTCATTGATGAACATCCTACCGGCGATGGAGAAGACCCAGGTTACGGATGAGGCACATCGTGCCACATTGCAGCAACAGTGCTGGCTGGGATTGATGAATCAGGCCATGGCTGATCAGGGCAGTGACGGTCTTAAACGCTGGTGGCAAAATCAAAGCCGAAAAACACGTCATGAAACTGTGCTACAAGTGGCTATGGCGGAACATTTGATCGAGTGTGACGACCACGATACCGCGCAAAATATTGTACTGGAAGGGCTGAAACGTCAGTATGACGAGCGACTGGTGTTGTTAATGCCACGACTAAAAACCGGCAATCCGGAGCAACTGGAGAAAGCGCTGCGCCAGCAAATCAAACAGCACGGCGATATACCCTTACTGTACAGCACTCTCGGCCAGTTGCTGATGAAACATGGTGAATGGCAACAAGCCAGTGATGCTTTTCGTGAATCGCTAAAGCAACGTCCGGACGCATTTGATTACGCCTGGCTGGCGGATGCACTGGATCGCCTGCATCATCCGGAAGAAGCGGCGCAAATGCGGCGAGACGGACTCCTGCTGACGTTAAAAAACAACCCTTGATCTCTTTCTGTCACATTACCAACGGCGCCGGGGTTCCCCGGCGCTTCCCGCAAGGCTAAATCCCGGGCAAAAAAAACCTGCCAAAACGGCAGGTATAAAGATCAGGTCGGTACGACAACCGATGGGTACCCGACTCAACGTGGTGTCCTGAAATCCAATAAAGTATGAGAACGATATTGGCTGGCTGGACAACAGGTACCTAAATGGCTCTGCATCATTCCGGGGTTTATGCAGCATCAGCAAACATAAAGAGTGGAATGAGCATCTACAATTAACACATTGCATATCACGTGCCAGTAGGGCACTTTTCGTTGCCATTAATATGCAACGTAATAATTTATAAGCATTAATCGTTATCACCGTGAAAATGACTGCCGATATCACCACCTCATAAATCTCGTATTACCGCAAGCACAGTGTCGCCATAAAGAGACGCCTGAAAGAGCAGGATGAAAAATGATGAGTAATCAGTCTGTTGCATGTCTCCTGATTGAGACAATCAAGCGTTAATGTACAAGACAGGCAGTAACCCGATGACGATATGCCATACCAACGTTATGATTATCACCCTACTTTATTGCTGAGTTTGACTATACCCACTTGCCATCACCCTTTTGTGGCGGATTTTATTTCTACTATTCAGGACAACAATAACGGGAGCAGCAACAAATGACGCATCAGCACATCAGACAGGCAATAGCGGACTGCGACAAAGCAATTTCTCGGGAAGATTTTGAATCCCTGTTGACCTTCTATGCAGAAGACGCCGCCCTGGTGATCAAGCCTGGTCTGATTGTCAACGGCAAGGAAAATATTCATCGCGCATTTGTCGCGATTGCCGCGCACTTCAACCATAAGCTGGTCGTGACGCAAGGTGAAATGCAGGTGATTGAAGGAGCCGGAAATGCCCTGGTCATTATGGAAACGCTATTGGATGTGCCTGCTGCTGATGGAACGACGTCGAAAATTAAACGACGCGCAACGTATGTCTTTCGTCAGGAACCCAACGGTAAGTGGCTTTGTACCGTCGATAACTCTTACGGTACAGACCTGCTTAGCGCTATTTAGTCAGGATAATATGCGCCATCAGATGCGTGGGATAGCAAGCCGATGCACGCCATCATGACCAGAACGCTCATGGCGGGTGAGTAACGACACAACACGGAAAATAGCGACGTTCACTGCATCAAATGAAGAAAATAAAAAAGCAGCATGTCATGACAACCATGCTGCTTTCTCTGCCGATTTCGTCCGGATACTGCAGACAAAACCGTTGAAGAAGATGGTCGGCGAGAGAGGATTTGAACCTCCGACCCACTGGTCCCAAACCAGTTGCGCTACC
>JAATFO010000011.1 GCA_015655145.1 Enterobacterales bacterium
GCTTTCCATATCAACCGCCACCGCCCGGCTGAGATTAAAACGTAAGGCTGAGGCCGAGTAGCGCAACTCCCAGTTACGGTCATCGGTGGTGACCACGGTGCCGGTGCGCAGTCGTTGTTTGACCTCTTCTCCGGGCATACCGCTCACCATTTTAGTGGCGTCATACAACGCACGTTGTACTTCAGCAATGCTGGGAATCGGAATATCCGGCGGTAGCACCGTGTCCAGCACGTGGTCATCACGCAGATAAGCATGGGCGAGGACATAGTCGCCAATCTGCTGACTTTCACGCAAGCCGCCGCAGTGGCCAATCATCAACCATGCATGTGGGCGTAATACGGCGAGATGATCGCAGATGGTTTTGGCGTTGGAGGGGCCGACACCCATATTGATCAGCGTGATGCCGCGTCCGTTGGCAGAGGTGAGATGATAAGCCGGCATCTGATGCTTTTTCCACGCCAGATCGGACGCCTGTCGGGTGGGGTCTGGGGTTTGCGCCGTGATAAAAACACCGCCCGCGCAGGCGAGGCCCTGGTAAGGACTGTCAGGATCGGCAATCTGTTTACACGCCCAGAGGATAAATTCATCCACATAGCGGGTGTAGTTAGTGAACAACACAAAGGGCTGAAAATGTTCGGGTGCCGTGCCGGTATAATGCCGCAGCCTCGCCAGAGAAAAATCAGTGCGCAGGGCGTCAAAATGGCTGAGCGGAAAGGTGGTGGCGGCATTGAACAGACCATCAGCCGTTTCATCACCGATACTGGAGAGCTCAGTGGTGGGAAAGTGTTGCGCAATGCTGGCGCTCATCGAGTGATCAAGCATCAGCGACGAACCATCAATCACATAAGGGAAGGGGATCTCCTGTTTTGACGGGGCGACTTCAATGCAGACCGTATAGTCGCGCATAATCATTGCCAGTTGCTCACTCAAATAATGACGCAACAGAGTCGGTTGCGTAATAGTCGTGGCGTAGCTGCCGGTGTGAGTAAACCGTCCCCAGGCGCGGCTGCGGGTTTTCTGCGGCGCCACGCCGTCCCAACTGATACGCAGTTCAGGATAGACAAACAACCCGGCCTCACGCGCACTGCTGTCTGGTAGCTTGCCGTTATCAATAAAGTCTTTGATGGCGCTGCGTAATGCAATGACTGATTGTTCATACAATGCAACCAGTTTATCCAGCGTTTCGCCGGGCGTCAGTTGAGGGGGGGATGCTATTTCCGGCATGCAGGTTCCTTTCAGTGATTTATTGTCGATATGGCTAAGCGTGATAGTTAATAGATTACGCGCGCTTAGCCCGATCATGACAGCTAAATAACGTCATAATAAATCAATGAGTGGTTGCGGGTAAAATGTCCGCGGTTCAGCAATATGGTATTCTTTGAAGAGTCGGCGAAAATCGTGTTGCCGATACTTGGCGGATACCTGGAACGCTTTGTGTTCAAGGGCTAATAATGAGGGTGTCACGGTGGAATGTTTAGAGTAGCCAATCACTGGCCGCTGAAGTTCATTGGCCAGGTTTTGTGCGGCCCCCCGTTTCGCATAGCAGCTTAATAAATGTACCGGCCCTTCACGGCCGCTACCTTTATACAGGTTGATATTAAGATCATTTTTCATCACCTGGGCAAGTTCTTTAGCCGAATAAAACTGGCGCCCACTGGTGTTAGTCACTAAGACGTCGTTGACTGAGTCTACCGTTGTTCCCATCACCAGCTTAGCGTCTTTAGTACCATGAAGCAGGATGGCATCCTGGCCGCTGCCGAGAAAATTATCTGAATAGCCGCGGAACCAGCGTTCAGAACCCTGTGTACTGACTTGAACATCCATTGGCGTCAGTGAGTTTACACTGACCGGGACTCTTTGCTTGCTGCCAAAAAGCGCGCCTGCCTCACTCAGGATGCCGTTATTTTCACGCGCAACATTGTAACTGCCGCGTGACTGCGTCATGCCCCGGACGCCTTGCCCGACACTGGTTGCCATGCCCACCAGGCCGGTGGCCATTGACACCCAGCCCAGTATTGAGGACGCTTCCGGATTGGTTTCTTCGGCGGCCGCGCTGGCGATGGCTGTCACGTCTGCCACCACGCCCAACCCGCCGGCGACCAGTGAGGTTGTTGAGGCGGCACTGAGCGCGGCCATTATGCCGCCCGCCGCCGCAATGGATGACCCGGCAGTGAACGCCGCCAGCGCCAGGCCAATACTCGAAGCTACAATCCCCACAATACTTTGCCAGCTCATGTGTCCCGATGGATCGATATTATTTATCGGGTCACCGGCGCAATAGGCATAAGGATTTATCCCGCCGGCGCCGAAGGGGCTCAGGTTATCAGGACAATTAAAACGCATCAGTACCGGATTATAAGCACGAAAGCCGTTGCCCAGATGATACGTCCCGCTTATCGGGTCAGCGAACTCGCCATTGAAACCGGGAAGCAGGTCGCTGGCGTCGCCGTTACTGTTACCGTAGGGTGACCAGATATGAAACTGACCCTGACTATTACGGGCTTCTCGTGACCACAACAGGCTGTCATGGTGATCACTGGCTGTCAGGGTCAGGTCATTACCTTCGCCGACGCCCAGGCAGGTATGGCCGTTCTTGATCAGACGGATATCGCGATTCTGTGCGGTCAGTACTTCGTTCACCCGTTCATCGCCACGGTAGTAGATCTCACGATTATCCTGGTTATTGACCGTTTGCCGGACCAGTCGGTTAAGGGCATCGTAGCCATAGCTGCCGCCAGTCACCTCTGGGCTGTTGACGTGGCTCAGACGCCCGATGGCGTCATAACGCAGTGTCCGACCCGCTTCGTCATGGATCATTCGCCCACAGGCATCATAACGCAGGGGGATAGGTGAAGGGTAACCACGATGGGTGTGCGTGACGGAGGTCAGTTGCGTGGGATCATCACTGTTTTCATAGGCATAGCGCGCGACGTCAGTCGTGCCATCCGCCAGCGTGGTAGTCACTGAGATTACATTGTTCAGGGCATCGTATTGATAGCTTTGCGCGGATAGCGAATGACCATAGGCATCCGGTGGCAGATGACTGCCCGTGACGTTGTAACCGACCAGCCGATTGCGACTATCATAATGGTACTGTTCCACACGGGCGGCGTCTGAGGATTGGCGGGTGGTACGGCTGGCTAGCAGGTCATTTTTTGTCCAAACTTGTGCCACGCTCACCGTGACACCATTACTGTCGGCAATAATACGGGTAATTTCACGGCCAAAATCATCGTATTTCAGCGTGGTACTTAACGTTGCCGCCGTGGCGTTATCCGTCACCGTTTGTTTGCTCAGGCGCCCCAGCGCATCATAATTCAGCCTGACGGTCAGCGCCTCATCGTCAAGGGCGATAACCCGGCCATGCTGGTCCCGGCTGTAGTGTGTCTGTTTACCGGTAATATCGGTGTAGATGGCCGGTTCACCAGCCAGCGTGTAGCTATACTCGGTTTTGCGCGTACCGCCATTCTGGCTGAAGCTTTCTTCTTTTAGCTCGCCGGAGGGAAGCCATGTATTCCCGGTCACCGTCTTGCCTTCTTGCGCCAGCATCAGGTCGCCGCTGACATCATCGTAGCTGAACGTCTGAGTTACATCGTCCGCAGTCATGCGGCTAACCGCATTGCCCAGTTCTGGAATGTAGCTATATTGCACCGTTTTCCCTGACGGTAAGGTGACCGCGGCTGGCTCTGGCGAGGCGCCATTGTAGGTATACACGGTGGTACGCCCGCCACTGATCCGTTTGGTCACGCGGCCAAGGCTATCAAAGGTCTGCGTACCCAGTAACCAGCTTTGCGTCTTCCCGTTGACGTCCGGACCGGTTACCCGGATTGACGCCACATTTTCACCGGTCAAATGGGGGGCATAGCTGCGGCTTACTACGCTGCCGTCGGGCAGCGTCTGGGTCAGTACCCGACCCTGGGCATCATATGTTCGCAAGGTCATGTTATTTAACTCATCGGTTTCCTGACGTAAGCGACCCAACCCATCCCAGGCATGCTGGCGGGTTCCTTGTTCAGCACCGGATACATCCAACTGGCGATCAATCACTGGCAGGAGACTCTGGCTGTCAAGGAGGGTGAGATGTTTTCCAGTGATCAGCTTTTCAGTCGGGGTGTTGCCCTGCATGTAAACGGTTTTGGTCAGCGCCACTGGATCCGTGTATTGCAGGTTTTTGGTGCCATCCGAGAACGACTCTGTATCCCGGTTCCCCCAGCCATCCCAGGATGAATCCACCGATACGGCATAACGCGCCGAACCGTCAGTTGCCCCGGTCAGCCAGTCAGTACAGGAACTGGCGGTGACGTTATCCAGTACGCCGTAGGTGCTGGTGGATATTTCGTACCATTGCCGTGTATGGTCTTTATCCAGCCGAAGCTGTTTGATAATACGTCCAGCGCCATCGAAGTGGTTTTTGTGCTGATTACCGGAGGAATCAATTTGTATGGACACCGGGCCGTTTTGGTCAATGGAGTATGTCCAGACCGTGGTATTTTCATACCGCGTTGCTGGCGCTACGGTCCGGGTCAGCGGGCGTCCGAGGAGATCATAGGTATACGTCGTCGCCACGCCCTGGGCATCAGTTTCGCCCAGGAGCAAACAGGTGAGCGCGGATTGCACACGCCGGAATGTTGTCTGGATGTTGTCATGCCCGGTAAAAAGCACGGTTTGCGTCATCAGGTTGTTCGTCACCACCGTGGTAAAATCCTGACGCGAAATGAACGTCGCAGTTGGATCGTCATTCTTATACATCGTGGCGGTTTGGGTGATAATACGGCCAAATTCCGCACTACCAGGCTGATGATGGTAAGCGGTGTGCTTCTGTTGCTGCAGTATGCCGTCCGCGTAGCTCAGGCAATTGTCCTGTACCACGCATGCGCTATCACCCAGCCGGGCATAGGTATAATGGGTGGAGATAACCGGAGTGTCATAGGCGGTTTTTCGCGGGGTGATGGTGTGTTCTTTGATAAACCGGACAAAGCCATTGGGCTCTGGCGGGCAGCCTTTATCACCGGCAAACGGATACCAGCTTGTAGTGGTGACCGTTCCGTCGGGGTCTACTTGTCGGATGGGATTGCCGCTTTCATCAAATTCTGTGTGCGTGGTTTGAGCACGATAATGTTGTTTGCTGTCGGTCCAGATTTCTTTTTTTTCTCGCAGTAGCTGGAACTGCGCCGGCTGTGCGTCGATAAAGGTCCATTCCCGCGCATAATAGGTCATTTCGGTGCGGTACAGGGTATTTTTACGGGTGGTTTCTTCGCTAATTTGCAGGTGATAATTATTGTAGGTTCTGATGATAGTGACGCTATCCTCACCGTTAGATACCGTCTCGGTGGAACCGTAAGTGTAGTCGGTCAGCGTCGTGTAGAGGTAATCGCTGTCTGCATCCCAGTCACCAAAGTTGCCGTCATAACCAAGGAAATTTTGCACGGTATAGTCATACCAGGTCAGTGTTTCCAACTGCCCGGCACCAGGATTGCGACGATGTGATAATACTGCGGGCATACGGGTCAGACCAGACTGATTGGGGAATTGCAGACCCTGTATTTGGCTGTATTCCACCTTGTCTGTCATCCCTGTTGGCCAGTTAATGCCAGTGAGTAACAGGTGCTGTACGCCGTCGATGCGATCATATTCAAAATACCAGTGCAGAGTTTCATGGGGGGAGATGTAGCGTGAGACGGACGCCAACTGATCATCATTAATGAGTTCAAAGCGGATAGTGTATTCTTCCGTGCTGCCGGGCCATACCGTCATCTCCGGACTGTTCCAGTAAGACAGGCGACACAGGGTGGTATGCTCATCAGTTACCGTCATCAACTGGGCAAATTGCCCGCTCCACTCCCAGGATAATGACAACTGATGCCCGGAAGGAGAGGTGATGCCGGTGGTCACAAACAGGTCCCCATTCCCGGTCGGGCTGAGTTGCTCTTTTTTCCCTTCTTTCCAAAAAACGGTATAACCATCAGCATCATCGCTTCCGTTGGTATAAGCAAAACGGAAGTTGCTGAGTTTCTGATTTCGCACAATGTCACTGCCGGGCGCCACCTGGTATTTTTCACCGTTACTGAGTTCCAGCAGGTGAGTCAGATGACTGAATTGGGTTATGCCCAGAGAAAAGCCGGTGCCGAAACCGTAATTATCGGCGGACAACGGTGAATAGGTTAAGGACAAATTGAGTTCAGGACCGAGGAAATAATTGCTGTTGATGTTAACTAATGGAAGGTTAAGGTAGAACTGGCCGGTTCGTGGATCAACACCGGTTTGTACGCCACTGAAAAAGTTACCGGCCTGGGAGAAAAAATTATTTTTCATCGCGATCACCCTGTCTATGGGATATAAATACCTTTCATACTTCACGTTGTATGCGTGTTAACGACAAATTGCTTATCGCTGTAATCTCAACAGGGTTCCTTCGCTGTTTCTTTGCCGATAACCTGATGTCGTTAGCATTGATTTAAACGATATGAGGCGTGTCAAAAAAGTCTGCATCATCGAACTGCAATTTGGCGGATCCACCATTACCATAAATATCAGTGACATTCAGCGTCGCGGTATGTATCGCGTCATACCAGTAATACAGTCTGCATCTGCTTTCAGGCACGGTAACTTTGTACAGTAATAACGTCGCGGCGCCATGTTCATTTTGGCCCATATATTCCTCATCAACTCTTTTTGCTTCGCACGAATAGACATAGCTATTGTCGGCAAGGTAAAAATTGCCATCGAGCTTTACATGATTTTGGAAGGAGTACCAAAAATTAACCTGATAATTATCATGATGATATCCCCGTCCGATTACGGCACAGGGCAAACCGTAACCACTGCCAAGATTATCGATAACGTTAAAGCCCTTATGACTGCTGCCATGCCAACTGAGACTCCCTTTGTTAATGTCGCTATTTACGACCGGGTCGTATTCAATGCTGTGTTCGAGGAAGTAATTGTTGTCGATGTTTGTCTTTGGTTTTATTCTTATTTTTTTCCTTTTCATGGTGGCACTGGTGTGTGATTTATAAATGTTGATAACATCCAGACGGGACTCCCACCATCCATTGGAATACAGGGTAAAAAAACCGCTATCTTCGATGCTTAAATTATTTACATTATGATAATTAATTTCCTGTAACAGATTGATTGCAACATATTTTGGGCTTTTAAACTTACTACCAGATGTTCCGTTCGGTCCATTTTTTGTCTCAGTCCCTTCCGCCGTGGTGTCAAACTTTCCGACGCCTGGAATATCAATGCCGACAGCTACCAGGGCATCATCTTTAAGTGCATTGCTGGAAATGTAAAAAACGATTTGTGCGGCAGCCCTGTTTTCTTCTGCGGAAATCGCAGTATCGTCTGCGATGAGGGTACTTCGATAAGATACTGCACGATTATATTTATTTTCATTAAATGTCACCAGCCAGTTAGCGGGCAGAGATTTTCCGGTACGATAGTTACATAAATATACCGCTTTTTTTAGCTCATTTTCACTGATATTCAATGTGCTACCGTTTGTATCATTGATTTGTATTGAGATGAAAACCTCAATTTGATTTTTTCCGTTAGCAAAAATAGTGGCTGTGTTTGATAAACTGTGCGCATATTGGATGGATAGCGTTGCCAGCCGGCCAAAAGCATCCCATTGTGAGCTCATGTTAATTTTCCTCTTACCGTTTAGTGATTGATTAATAAGATTATTCAGTAAAATGATGTATTAATGTTATTCCTGTGTATTGACAAGAGTATAAAACGCTTTTTCCTGTATAATAAGATGGAGTAAACTCAGTTAAATATAGGTGTTTTTCACTTTGTTGCCAGAAAAATAAATTTCCTCTGGCATCATTATGATTTATTTGAAAGATTATATAAAATAAATCACTACGCGTAATAACAATGCTGATCTGTGTTTAATCATGGCTGGCATTATCAATGTTGCTATTTTTTAAAAAAGGTAGCAATGGTTGGAAGGAGATATACGAACGCAGGATATAAATAACGCGGGTTGCCAATAGTATTAGCATGTTAGGATCTTCAGACCGTATTGCTAACCGGCCTGATATGAGGCTTATCGCAACCGTTAACGATTACGATAAGCCCCCCGTATTTAGAGAAAACCGTATAATGCCGCCAGTACCCATCCCATAACACAGGAGACCGAGACGCCAATTAAACCAACGGCGATAAAACTGTGGTTGATGACGAAACGTCCGATATGCGTGGTGCCGGAACGGTCAAACTGAATCGCCGCTAAATCACTGGGGTAGGTGGGCAAAATATAGTAACCATAACAGGCCGGCGCTGAGGCCACTATATAGGCGGGATCGACGCCAATCGCCAGCGCAACAGGCACAATCGCCGCCAGTGCGGCCGCCTGTGAGTTAACGAATTTAGAGACGATCAGCAACATGATCGCGTAAGCCCATGGGTAGGTTTTGACCAGCGCCCCCAGCGTAGATTCGATTTGCGCCAGATGCGCACTGAACATGGTTTCCGCCATCCAGGCGATGCCATAAACCGCGACAATGGCAATCATCCCGGAACGAAACACTTCGTTTTTCGATATTTCGCGCGGGTCGGTTTTGGTGGTGAGAATGATAATGGCGCCAGCCAGTAGCATAAACATCTGAATGACCAACACCATGGACAATGTTTTCCCGGCAAAAACCGGACGCAGCATCGGGAAAGCCCCTAACAACGCCACTGCGGCAATGGTGGCAAGAAATATCCACATTGCCACCCAGTTACGCATCGGCAGTTTTTTGTCCAGCAACGTCGCACTGTCACCATAAACATAATGGTAGTTTTCAGGAACCGAAATAAATTTCTGAAACGTTTCGTCTTTATCCAGATCCTTGCCGCGGAACCAGCTAAAAATACCAATGGCGAGGATCCCGCATAAGGTTGAGGGGATGGTGATCGACAGTAAATCGAGGAACTCAAGGTGACGGCCGTTGAAGGTGTAGTTGCCCAGCATCGCAACCAGTGAAACCACTGCGACAGAAACCGGGCTGGCGATAATGCCCATTTGTGAGCCGATAGAGCTGGCTGCCATCGGGCGTTCAGGGCGGATATTATTTTTAATCGCCACATCGTAAATAATGGGCAGGATGGTATACACCACGTGTCCGGTGCCGCAGAGAATGGTTAATAAACAGGTGACAAAAGGCGCGATGATAGACACATATTTGGGGTTACGCCGTAACAGGCGTTCGGCAATTTGCAGCATGACATCCAGTCCACCGGAAGCCTGTAGTGTAGCGGAGGCGGCCACCACCGCGATGATCACCAGCATAACATCAACCGGGGGTTTCCCGGGTTCAAGATGAAAAATGAATACCAGAATGACTAAACCCACGCCCCCCAGTAAACCTAATGCAATACCGCCTTTTCGGGCACCATAAAATAAGCACGCCAGAATAATGGCCAGTTGAATAAAGAAAAACATAGGATCCCTTAATAAGCTATTTTGTTCTCTTTATCATCACCTCCTGATGATTTTTATTAGGAGAGATAACTCACAAATTACACCTGTAAATCATCGGGTTTTTAGCGAGTAATGAACCAGAACGGGTTGTTTTGTTTATATTTTTTATTGTTTGTTAAGGTAAGTGATGGCATGTGT
This sequence comes from Enterobacterales bacterium, assembly GCA_015655145.1. Taxonomy (GTDB): domain Bacteria; phylum Pseudomonadota; class Gammaproteobacteria; order Enterobacterales; family Enterobacteriaceae; genus JAATFO01. Next base: position 9,614 of record JAATFO010000011.1, read on the forward strand.
GCTTTATGTTTTTTTAATGGAAATAATGTTATTGCATAATGCGTCAGACCGACCATACGGCAATAACCAGTTATTCGCTGCAGCTTGCCGAAACAGGTGCAGCAAGCTGGATAAAACCGGCGGTGATCTGTCGCACCAGCATGCAGCAATATCACGCCTGTGTTGCGAGCAATCACACATATTTGCACCAGGGCAGTGCTAAAAATGAGCGAAGTTCGTTGGGGGAGATATCCTCTATAAGGAGCATATTGCAGGGTATTGCTGCACGTCGCTCAGTTGTTATGTTCAGGTGCGTACTTCTTATCCCGCTGTTCACTGACCGGGCTTTGTGGTTTTTCTTCGCATGACGCTTATGCAATGGCGATGTGCTATACCATCAATACTTATCATAAAACAGGGATTTTCTTGTGCCATGACAGTCTGGCGTGATTCTTGCCAGCAGAGTGGATGCGGGTCTGTTAGCGGCACGACAGGTGTCATGGTTCCTGCTTCATGAGTGGTGGCTTTGTGCCCCGGCGCCTCCCTGAATCTTACCTCACCGGGGTTGCCGCCAGTGGCGCTAAAATCTTTTTTAGCCGATTTATCTACTGACCCCGATTCCGCGCCGCCGTGTGGCGTATCACTATAAACAGTGCTGAGGAATTTAAGTATGTCATTGAAACTATATAAATTATATTTATCAGTTATGGTTGCCGGGTGCCTGTGTGTAGCGTTCGGTGCGCAGGCCGATATCACGGTTGGTGTTGCGGGGCCTTTTTCCGGCCCTAATGCGACGTATGGCGCCCAATACTGGAAGGGCGCCTCACAGGCTGTGGCGGATATCAATGCATCGGGCGGCATAAAGGGCGAAAAAATCGTACTGGTGCAGGGCGATGATGCCTGCGAGCCGAAACAGGCGGTTGCGGTTGCCAACCGACTGGTTGATCAGTCCGGTGTCTCGGCGGTGGTCGGGCATTTTTGTTCTTCATCCACCATGCCGGCTTCTGAAGTTTATGATGATGCCGGCATTATTAACATAACGCCAGGATCAACCAATCCGAAAATCACCGAGCGTGGTATGAGCCACCTGTTTCGCATGTGTGGGCGTGACGATCAGCAAGGAGTGATCGCGGCGAATTATATGTTGGATACGCTAAAAGCACATAAAATTGCCGTCATTCATGATAAAGACACCTATGGACAAGGACTCGCCGATGCCACCAAAGCGCAACTGGAAAAACGCGGTGTCAAAGCTGTGCTATACGAAGGTTTATCGCGTGGTGAAAAAGACTTCAATGCGTTGGTGACGAAAATAGGGTCGCTACAGCCGGATGTTGTCTATTTTGGCGGTTGCCATCCGGAAGCCGGTCCACTGGTGCGGCAGATGCGTGAACAAGGCGTGCAGGCGAAGTTTTTTTCCGGCGACTGCATTGTCACCGAAGAGATGGTTACCGCAGCGGGAGGACCGCAGTATACCCAGGGGATTTATATGACCTTTGGTAATGACCCGCGGCAAATAGCCGATGGTAAAGCGGTAATTGAAAAATTCCGCGCCAGTGGTTTCGAACCGGAAGGATATACGCTCTACGCGTATGCCTCGATTCAGGCGTTAGCCGCCGCCTATAGCGCAGTGGGTAAAAATAATGAAAAAGCCAGCGCGTGGTTGAAATCGCATGCTGTTGCTACCGTGATGGGTAACAAGGCCTGGGACAGTAAAGGCGATCTCAGTGTGTCGGATTACGTGGTATATCAATGGGATGATAAAGGCAAATATCATCAGCTCTGAGACGTAATACCAACATGATCCCGACGGACTCTCCTGGCTATCTGCCTGGCAGGAGTCCGGTAGCGTCAGGTGTCGGGGCTGTCCTCGCCAGCCTGCTTTCAGATGAGATTGCGCATTATGGATGCATTTTTCCTGCAACAACTGGTCAATGGCTTAACGCTGGGGGCGGTATATGGTCTGATCGCCATCGGTTACACCATGGTCTATGGCATTATCGGCATGATTAATTTCGCCCATGGTGAAGTGTATATGATCGCGGCTTATCTCTGTGCCATCGCTCTGGCGTTGTTATCCTTTTTTGGCGTTCACTCTTTTCCTTTACTGATTTTCGGCACACTGGTGTTCACCATCGTAGTGACCGGGGTTTATGGCTGGGTGATTGAGCGAATCGCTTACCGTCCGCTACGTAATTCCACCCGTCTGGCGCCGCTGATTTCCGCCATTGGTATGTCTTTGATCCTGCAAAACTATGTGCAGATTAGCCAGGGACCTAACCAACAAGGGATCCCAACATTATTACGAGGGGTATTTCGTTTTACCGTGGCGGGCGGCGTGGTACAAATCACCTGGACCAAAGTGTTTATCCTGGTTGCCGCATTGGTGGGCATGGTGGCGCTAACCTGGATGATTCAGTGTACGCAACTGGGACGTATTTGCCGGGCCACGCAGCAAGATCGCCGAATGGCGTCGATCCTTGGGATTAATACCGATCGGGTGATTTCTCTGGTGTTTGTTATCGGTGCCGCCATGGCGGGTCTGGCGGGGGTGCTGGTGACGATGAACTACGGGACTTTCGATTTTTATGCCGGTTTTATTATTGGCATCAAGGCATTCACGGCGGCGGTATTAGGGGGCATTGGTTCATTACCGGGCGCCATGTTGGGTGGATTAGTGCTCGGGGTGGCTGAGGCGCAATTCGCCGGCATGGTGAACTCCGATTACAAAGATGTTTTTTCGTTTTCTCTGCTGGTGGTCATTCTGATTTTCCGCCCACAAGGGTTACTGGGCAGACCGATGGTGGTGAAAGTGTGAGGGCGCAGGATGATGGCTGAAACTACGGCAGAAAAACCGCTGGATATTAAAGGCATCCTGCGTGATACCGTCCTGGCAGGGCTGATTGCGTTAATTGTATTTGGTCCGATTGTCGGGATCGTGCTGGATGGCTACCACTTTACTCTTTCTTTACCCCGCACCGCGGTGATGATTGCATCAGTGATGGTCGGACGGTTGTTATTCAGTCTGCTGTTGTCGGGCGCGACAGGGCAGCGATTCATTGCGAAATTTGCCGACACGAATTCTGGTGTTTATGTCCGGGATCCCGATTATCAAGAGCCCTTTCGCTGGATGATACCGCTGGTGCTGCTACTGGCACTGTTGTTTCCTTTTCTGGCCAGCAAATACCTGTTGACGGTGGTTATTCTGGGGTTGATCTATGTGTTGCTGGGGTTAGGACTGAATATTGTCGTCGGCCTTGCCGGCTTACTGGACTTAGGGTACGTGGCTTTTTATGCCATCGGCGCTTATGGTTTAGCGCTGGGTTATCAGTACCTCGGACTGGGTTTCTGGAGTATGTTGCCGCTGGGCGCGTTGATGGCGGCGCTGGCCGGTGCATTGCTGGGCTTCCCGGTTTTGCGCATGCATGGTGACTATCTGGCGATCGTCACGCTGGGTTTTGGTGAAATCATTCGACTGGTGCTAAATAATTGGGTGGCATTGACTGGTGGGCCCAATGGAGTATCGGTACCTTCGCCCACTTTTTTTGGTCTTGAATTTGTGCGGCGGGCAAAAGATGGCGGCACACCCATCCATGAATTTTTGCATACCAGTTATAACCCAAACTTAAAATTTATCTTTATCTATGCGGTACTGCTCCTGGTGGTGTTATTGGTGCTGTATATCAAAAAACGTTTAACACGGATGCCAATTGGCCGGGCATGGGAAGCGCTGCGTGAGGATGAAATTGCCTGTCGCGCTATGGGGTTGAATCATGTGTTGGTGAAGTTGTCCGCTTTTATGCTGGGCGCGTCAACCGCCGGAATCGCCGGGGTATTTTTCGCCACTTATCAGGGGTTTGTTAATCCGACGTCATTCACTTTTTTTGAATCCGCATTGATCCTTGCCATTGTGGTGCTGGGGGGAATGGGATCGACGATCGGCGTAGTGCTGGCGGCTTTTGTGTTAACTGTGGCGCCGGAGTTATTACGCAGTTTTGCTGAATATCGCGTATTGCTGTTTGGTTTGTTAATGGTACTGATGATGATTTGGCGTCCGGGTGGTCTGGTGCGGACCAGCCGCGCGGGTTTTGCCCTGCGCCCGGGGAAACGTCATGAGTGACAGCATTTTACGGGTGGAACATCTGGTCATGCAATTTGGCGGCATCACCGCGCTAAATGACGTTAATCTTGAGGTTGAGCGGGGTTCGGTGACGGCATTGATTGGCCCTAATGGTGCAGGTAAAACGACGGTGTTTAATTGCCTGACCGGGTTTTATCGCGCGACGGGCGGGCGCATTGTGCTACATACCCATGCGCGGATGACGGATGTGATCCCCATGCTGGGACAACGCTGGCGGCTGGCTGATTTGCGTACTCCGGCGCAGTGGCTGCCACGAATGTGGTATACGATGTTTGGCGGCGCGCACCTGGTTAACCGCGCCGGGCTGGCGCGGACATTCCAGAACATCCGGCTGTTCCGTGAGATGTCGGTGGTGGAAAATCTGCTGGTGGCGCAGCATATGCAGGCAAACCGCCATTTCCTTGCCGGCATCTTCAATACGCCTGGTTATCGACAGGCCGAAAACCTGGCGCTGGATCGGGCATTTTACTGGCTGGAGGTGGTTGATTTAGTGGACTGCGCGAACCGTCTGGCCGGTACGCTTTCTTATGGGCAGCAACGACGGCTGGAAATTGCGCGCGCCATGTGTACCGGACCGGAGCTCATCTGCCTGGATGAGCCGGCTGCCGGGCTTAATCCGGTGGAAACCCTGGCATTAAGCAACATTATCCATTATTTGCGTGAACAGCATGGCATGACAATACTGTTGATTGAGCACGACATGGGGATGGTGATGGCAATGTCGAGTCATATTATTGTTCTCGACCATGGCGACGTTATCGCCCGTGGAACGCCCGGGGAGATACAGCATAACGCCCGTGTTATCGCCGCTTATTTAGGGACTGAAGACGGGGACATTGTCGATGGGTGATGTGTTGCTGGAATTTCGTCATGTCGATGTGTTCTATGGGCCGGTTCAGGCGTTAAAAAACGTGTCGTTGACGGTGAATGAAGGTGAAACCGTGGCGTTGATTGGGGCTAATGGGGCAGGGAAATCAACCTTGTTAATGTCGGTTTTCGGTCAGCCGCGCATTACACGCGGGCAGCTATTTTATCGTGGTGAGGATATTAGCGCTAAATCTACCCACTTTATCGCCAGTCATGGGATAGCACAGGCCCCGGAAGGGCGGAGAATCTTTCCGGATATGACGGTGGAAGAAAACCTGCTGATGGGGACGATTCCAATCGGACATCGCTATCTGCACCAGGACAAAGCGCGGATGTACGAACTTTTCCCCCGCCTGCAAGAGCGGCAAAAACAACGTGCCATGACCCTGTCAGGCGGCGAACAGCAAATGTTGGCGATCGCGCGGGCGTTAATGAGTCGACCAAAACTATTGTTGCTCGATGAGCCAAGTCTGGGTCTGGCTCCGCTGATGGTAAAACAGATTTTCCATATTTTGCATGAGTTGACGCAGGGGGGAATGACGCTTTTTCTGGTGGAACAGAATGCCAGTCGGGCATTGAAGCTCGCCGACCGGGGTTATGTGATGGTGAATGGTGAAATTCTCCTGAGTGGCAGCGGGGCAGCTTTGCTGGATAATACCGAGGTACATCACGCCTATTTGGGCGGATATTGAATTCAGCTACTGCACTGTAACGAATAAGTAAAAAAGCATGAATGACGCCCGAAAAAACTTTGCATAATATCGGGTGTTTGGCCATGATCACTTCTCTCTCCTGATTTTTCTTAGATGGATCGATCTTGCAAAATATCATCCTTACGTTGCGAAATGCGATTGAGCGCACGGCGTGGTACCCCAAACGACGTACGTATCGGGTGTTGTTTTGGCGAGAAATCACTCCCCTGGCTATCCCCATACTTGTCGAAAACCTGTGTGTGCTGTTAATGGGGGTGCTAAGCACCTTTCTGGTCAGTTGGTTAGGTAAAGAAGCGATGGCAGGCGTAGGTCTGGCAGACAGCTTCAATATGGTGATCATCTCTTTTTTTGCCGCGATCGATCTTGGTACCACGGTGGTGGTGGCATTTAGCCTGGGAAAACGTAATCGCAAACGTGCCCGCGCCGCGACACGGCAATCTCTGGGGTTGATGACCATCTTGTCGATTTTGTTGGTGGTGGTGATCGAATTTTATGGCCAGGTGATCATCGATATTATTGCCGACAGCGCTGCCCCGCAGGTTAAGGCGCTGGCGCTGAATTATCTGCAAATGTCGGCGCTGAGCTATCCTGCGGCGGCGATTGCGCTGATTGGCTGCGGTGCATTGCGTGGTGCAGGCAATACCAAAATTCCCATGTTCATTAACGGCGGCATGAATATTCTGAACATTGTGTTGAGTAGCGTATTAATTTACGGCTGCTTTTCCTGGGAAGGATTAGGGTTTGTCGGCGCAGGACTGGGATTAACTCTCTCGCGCTATATCGGCGCCATTGGCGTGGTGGTGGTGTTGATGATTGGTTTTAATCCGGCGCTGCACATTTCGCTGAAAAGCTACTTTCGACGCTGGGACAGCAACATCCTGATGGAAGTGCTGGGCATTGGCGTTCCGGCCAGTATTGAGTCGGTGTTGTTTAATGGCGGCAAGTTATTAACTCAGGTGTTTGTTGCCGGGATGGGAACCAGTGAAATCGCCGGGAACTTTATCGCTTTTTCGATCGCCTCGTTGATCAATCTGCCAGGAAATGCACTGGGATCAGCCTCGACGATTATTGTTGGCACGCGGTTGGGGAAAAACCAGGTGGGGCAGGCGACACTGCAACTAAAGCATATTTTCTGGCTCTCCACTCTGGGTCTCTGCGCACTGGCATTAATTTCCGTCCCTTTCGCCGGATTACTGGCGCGGTTTTATACCCGGGAAGAGGATGTTATCACTGTGGTGGAACACCTTGTCTGGCTCAATGCGGCGTTTATGCCGTTCTGGGCGGCGTCATGGGTACTGCCAGCCGGGCTGAAAGGTGCCCGGGATGCTCGTTTTACCATGTATGTTTCCATGCTGGGAATGTGGGGGGCTCGCATTGTTGCGGGTTATTTTCTTGGCATTGTGCTGGGCTTCGGGGTGGTTGGTGTCTGGCTGGGGATGTTCCTTGACTGGCTGGTACGTGGCGCCTTTTTCTGGTGGCGTCTGGTGAGCGGCCGCTGGTTGCGGAAGTATTATAAGAGCATAGGGAAATAAGGGCGAATGTATCGCCGTGTTCCTGAGGGACATCCTGATTTGCATGCATTGCCGGGATATGACATGCGCAGTGTGACTACGCTGATAAAAAACGGCGGTTTACGGTGGCGAGGGTAAGCGGTTGGCGCGGGTTAAACATCTTCTGTCATTCTTATCCGCTTTTTTTATTTTCAACATATCTAACTTATTATTTCGCATATATTGTTTTTTTTGTACGGTGTTGTAGCAAAAAACATGCGTTGCCTGCTATATATAAGAATCTGTTTTCTATCTTGCAGGAGGGGACGTGATGTTCGTTTTTGTCAGTGATGAGGTACAGCATAAAGAAGGCGGGCCTAAAATGATTGTAACGGGTTATGCCAGTGGTATGGTTGAGTGTCGTTGGTATGATGGTTATTCTGTCAGGCGTGAGGCATTTCATGAAGATGAACTCTGTGTATTATCCTCCGCGCGGCTGGCCAGTTAGTTTACTCTCCAGGCCCGCGACTTTTCGTCTGCGGGCCGCTTAATTATTATTGTTCGCCCTCAATGGCCAGATGCAACAACGCACTGGAATTCATCTGTTTCGGATAACGCTCACTGGCCGGAGCTCCCTGACCCGGCATCAAACCTGGCCTTTATTGTCGTCTTCCACCGCCTGATAAATACGTTGCAGAATATCCGGGAATGCGGATTGTACGCGGCTCCAACTGGGGATAAATGGTTTTTCATTGGGCCGTTCAATAAATGCCTGGCCTGCGTCGAGAATAGATTGTGTAAACATTTCAACGGCCGCTTCTTCACTATGCTGGTCGAAGGCAAGGCGATTCATGGTGGCTTCATTGCTGTAAATTTCCATCATGTCGAGGGCGTTGCGATAATAGGTGGCTTTTAATACCCGAAATGAGTCACTGGTGAGATTGACGCCCATGGTGGCCATTTTACGTAACAACGACTGCACAATATCATTGCTCATACGCCGCAAACCGCCGGTTCCGTCTTCCTCCGATAAGGGCTGATGTTTGTGATCATAATTATCGGCAATTTCCACCTGACAGCTTTGTCGGGTAGTGTAATTACGGTAGATTTCCGACAACACCCCGATTTCCAGCCCCCAGTCACCCGGTATTTTTATGTCATTGAGCACATGGGTACGCATGGCAAATTCGCCGGAGAGCGGATAGCGAAAACTGCTGAGGTAATCAAGGTAATCTGAATGACCATAGACTTTTTGTAATGAGCGCAGCAATGGTCCCACCAGTAAACGCCCAACCCGGCCATTAAGCTTATTATCCGCGACGCGAGCATAGAACCCTTTACAAAATTCGTACTGAAAGGCGGGATGTGCAAGCGGATAGAGTAAACGCGCCAGCATGCTGCGCTCGTAAGTGACAATATCGCAGTCATGTAATGCCACACAGACGGTGCGGTCCGATGCCAGCGTGTAACCCGTGCAAAACCAGACATTGCGCCCTTTACCCGGTTGGTTGGGCGAGAGTCCTTCTTTCTCCAGTTCGGCATCCAGGCTTTTCAGTCGGGGGCCATCATGCCATAAAATACGATGACGCTGCGGCAGGCGAGCAAAGAAATCGCGTGCCAGTAGAAATTGATCGCGATCAGCACAATCCAGTCCAATCACAATTTCCTCGAGATAGGGAACGCGAGCCAGTTCATCAACAATATGATTCAGCGCCGGTCCTTCCAGTTCGGAAAACAACGAAGGTAGAATCAATCCCATTTTGCGTTTACGAGAAAAATGCACCATTTCCTTTTCCAGCTCATCGACAGAACGTCCGGTTAGATTGTGGAAATTGGTGATCACTCCATTCTGAAAAAAATCACTCATCGCGTTTTCCTCTTAACGTAGATTGTGCCAGATAATCGGCGTTATTCGGCGGAGATAAAGTAGTCCAGACCTTCGCACCAGCCATCAGGACCATATTGCGTTGTGCGGTAGGCATGCTCCCGATCCTGGCGCTGCAAGATGACGGGCGATTGACTGTAACCTTTGATGATGACAGCAAAGTCAACATGCTCAAGCATCGGCGCGTCGTTAGGACTGTCGCCAAGGCCGATGGTGGTGAAAACGGTGTTATGGCGTTGTTGCAGATGCGACAGTAGCCACGTTAATGCTGCGCCTTTATTGCTCTGCTGGTCCATGACATGCCAGAAGCGTCCTCCCTGAATTACGGTGAGACCTTTTGCGGCGAGAAGCCGGGTGAAATGATGAAATTGTGCTTCGGAGTCACGCCAAATCAGCGCTTCTGAGGCTTCGCGCATTTGTGCCTGGGCGGCATTGTGGGGTGTCAATCCAGTGATCCTGGCCATCTCTTCCGTGCTGAGATCGGCAAATGCAGTGAAGTGAAAGGATCGTTGTTGTAACCTCATCAGGTGGTGGTGAATATCATGGTAACGTTTCCCGGTGTAATGGCGCTCCGGCTCGCCATGTGGGGTGTATGTTTGCACCAGTGCGCCATTTTCGGCGATAAAAGGGGTATTTGCTATCCCTAATTGTTGTTGCAGAGGGATGATTTCAGCGGCGGTTTTACTGGAACAGATGATCAAGGGAATCGCCTGTTGTTGTAGACGTTTCAGCCAGGATTTGGCCGGCTGCCAGCGGTAAGTGTGGTGGTCGAGCAATGAACCATCCAGGTCAGTCACTATGATTAACGGATCGTGCAAAGTCGGCATGCAGTTTACCTCGATAACATCCTGATTATTCAATTAAGTATAACGAACTCCTGAGATTGTGGCGGGCATCAGCCGGATGATAGCCGCTGATAAGGGCATTTTTAGTGTAAGAAAAATCCCAAAATGCGTTATATGGATAGGGTAACTTTAGCGACAGAGCATCTCTCCTCAGGCCCTGGCACCGGGGCGATCTATGCAATATTTTTATATAATATAACCAAAATCAAGACGTTTTGTAGTGTTCTTAAGAGTTGCTTTAACAGTCTGATAGTGTAATCTGCTGTTGTTAGAGAATTTCCTACCGTAACGAATTTCTTTGGTTAATGATTCATCCCAGCCGACTGGTTGGGATTTTTTTTGTTTCACGATGACTCTGGTCGTGCAATTCATTGGACTACCCCAGGGATTGCTCGCCAGCTCTGCAGTCAATGCGGTGCCAAATGGTCCTTAGTAAAGGCACGCAATCTTGGGTTTTGGTTGAGTAGACCTACCCAGTCGTCCAGATAGGCCCCTCCTCAGAACCGGACGTACGGAACTATCGCATCCGGCTCCCGACAGATCAGTGTCCCCACACATTTTCAGCAAGACTGGAACATTGATCGGGTTTTCCATAACGACGGATAGCCCAGCATTTTCAGAA
>JAATFO010000080.1 GCA_015655145.1 Enterobacterales bacterium
ACCTTGCTGCAGCGTTCACGCATTACAATGAAAACCACCCGCACAGCGCGCTGGGATATCACTCCCCGAGAGAATACCGGCGGCAGCGTGCATCGTTAACTTAAGATACAAAAGCTGTCCGGAGATGGCGGGTCAAGATCAACGATAAAAATATTGTCATCTTTCTTCATCAGGTAAAGATTGATTCTGCATGGCTGCACGCTAGACTGTATCGTATTGTATTGATTCTGTTGATGCTGAGGCGTGGAGTGGACGTCATTCAAGGTAAGGCATTACAAATTTCTGATGCCATAATAGCCTGCCAGTTTGATGGTAAAGGCGGGATGATTGCAATTGATGATAAAGATGTCATCCATTGTGAACATCTTTGCTGGCTGCATCTGAATTATACTCACCCGGAAAGTGCCGAGTGGCTCGCTTCCACCCCGCTGATTCCTGATGCGGTGCGTGATGCATTGTCGGGGGACAGTGAACGACCACGCGTCACCCGCCTCGGCGATGGTTTTATGATTACGCTGCGTAGCGTTAACCTTAATAGTGACTCGCGGCCTGATCAACTGGTGGCTATCCGGGTTTTTATCAATGACAAACTGATTGTCTCTACCCGACGGCGGAAAGTGTATGCCGTCGACGAAGTATTGACCGACCTGCAAAATGGCAATGGGCCGGTTGATGGCGGGAGCTGGCTGGTGGATGTCTGTGATGCACTCACCGACCATACCAGTGAATTTATTGAAGCGCTGCATGACAAGATTACCGAACTGGAAGATGCGTTGCTTGAACAAAGTATTCCGGCCCGGGGCGAACTGGCGCTGTTGCGCAAACAGTTAATTATCATGCGGCGTCATATGGCGCCGCAGCGCGATGTGTATGCCCGCCTGGCCAGTGAGCGACTCGGGTGGATGGACGATGATGAACGTCGGCGCATGCAGGAAATATCCGATCGCCTGGGACGGGTGCTGGATGATATTGATGCCAGCGTAGCGCGTACCGCAGTGTTGTCTGATGAAATCGCCTCTGTCATGGCGGAAGCCATGAACCGGCGCACCTACACCATGTCACTGTTGGCGATGGTGTTTCTGCCTACCACATTTTTGACCGGCTTGTTTGGGGTTAACCTCGGCGGCATTCCCGGGGGGGCCTCGCGTTATGGCTTCAGTATGTTTTGCTTGTTGTTAGTCGTATTGGTTTCGGGTGTTGCCTGGTGGTTAAAGAGACGTAACTGGTTGTAAAAAAAAGGAAATGGATAAAGAAAAGCAAAAAAAGCTGATCAATATCAATAAACCTCTGCTTTCGATAGGGCAAAATTCCTTCCGCAGGTGAATGCAACGTCAAGCGATGGGCGTTGCGCTCCATATTGTCTTACTTCCTTTTTTTGAATTACTGCATAGCACAATTGATTCATTCAAGGCCGGTTATATACCGGCTTTTTTTTGTCCATTTTTCGCTGCATTGTCTACCCGCGACCTTTTGCGGAGTTCTTAGCGGCAGAGTGATGGCACGTATTCAGATGAACCAGTTATCTGCGCCTGATGACCGCGAATTGCCAGTTGTTCTTATTTAATTTCCAGTATATCCAGCCGTACACGCTGTGGTGCCTCATCATCGTCTTCCGGTTGCCAGCTTACCGGCTGGGAAGGGAATGACGGATGATCAAAAGCCAGGTCGCCGCCATCCACAACCGTGCTGCCGTGTTGAATACCTTTAAAATCAAACAGCGTGGTATCGGCAAGATGAGAAGGCACCACATTTTGCATTGCACTAAACAGGGTTTCTATCCGCCCCGGGTAACGTTTATCCCAGTCACGCAGTAAATCGGCGATCACCTGACGCTGTAAATTTGGCTGTGAACCACACAATGAGCAGGGAATGATCGGGTACTGCCGTGCATGCGCGAAACGTTCAATGTCTTTTTCCCGGCAATAGGCGAGGGGACGGATCACAATATGTTGGCCATCATCGCTCATTAATTTCGGTGGCATGCCTTTTATCTTGCCGCCATAAAACATATTCAGAAACAAGGTTTGCAGAATATCGTCACGATGATGTCCGAGCGCAATTTTACTGCAGCCCAATTCAGTTGCGGTGCGATAGAGAATGCCGCGGCGCAAGCGTGAGCAAAGTGAGCAGGTGGTTTTCCCTTCCGGAATTTTTTCTTTGACAATACCATAGGTATTTTCTTCGACGATTTTATATTCAACCCCCAGTTGTTCCAGATATTGCGGCAGTACATGCTGTGGAAAACCGGGTTGTTTCTGATCAAGATTAACCGCCACCAGTGAGAAGTTCACTGGCGCGCTGCGCTGCAGGTTACGCAAGATTTCCAGCATGGTGTAACTGTCTTTACCACCAGAAAGACACACCATGATGCGATCGCCGTCTTCGATCATCGAAAAATCAGCAATGGCTGCACCGACGTTACGGCGTAAGCGTTTCTGGAGTTTGTTAATATTGTATTGCTCTTTTTGACTTGTCACGGATGTCTCAGGCCTGTTAACACGTATGCAGGTGACTTACCGCCTGCAAAATTGAAGAGATTTCTGCAGCCGTATGGTACGGATTGATGGATGAATTTCCAGTTGGATTTCATTTACTGCCTGTAAAGGGCGCTTTTCTGTTAAAGTACGCGCCCGTTTAGTCGCTTTAATGCTGTGAGAGCCACCGTGACCGCATTTTCCACCCTAACACAACTCCTGCCCAGTCAGCTCGCCAATCTTGACGAGATGGGGTATCACACCATGACGCCGATCCAGGCAGCCGCACTGCCGGTTATCTTACAGGGCACGGATGTGCAGGCTCAGGCTAAAACCGGCAGCGGTAAGACGGCGGCTTTTGCGCTTGGTGTATTGCAGAACATTGAGGTGCTGCGATATGAAACGCAATCACTGGTGTTATGTCCGACACGCGAATTGGCTGAACAGGTCAGCGGTGAATTACGTCGTCTTGCACGGGTGACGCAAAATATCAAAATCCTCACCTTGTGTGGCGGACAGGCATCAGGGGGGCAACGTGAGGCTTTACAACGTGCGCCACATATCGTGGTTGGCACGCCAGGCCGCATTCTTGATCATTTGAAGCGTGATACGCTCCATATCAATACCATCAAAACTCTGGTGCTGGATGAAGCTGACCGCATGCTGGAAATGGGGTTTATCGAGCAGATTGATGCCATCATCAGTTATGCGCCGACACCGCGTCAGACATTGTTATTTTCGGCCACCTGGCCGCCCGCTATTGCGCAAATCAGCCAGCGTATTCAGCACAATCCGGTGATGATTGCCCCGGATGCACAGGTTGAATTACCGGATATTGACCAGCGTTTCTATGAAGTCGGCGCAGGTGAGCGTTTACCGTTATTGATCGGATTACTGAGCCAGCAGCAACCCGCGTCCTGTATCGTGTTCTGCAATACGAAGCGGGAGTGCGATGACATCGCTCAGGCGCTGGCAAATAGTCAAATCAGTGCACTGGCTTTGCATGGATCTCTCGAGCAGCGCGATCGTGATCAGGTAATAATACGTTTTGCTCAGCGTAGTTGTCGGGTACTGGTCGCGACAGATTTGGCGGCGCGTGGGCTGGATATTAAGTCGCTGTCTTTGGTGGTGAATTATCAACTTTCCTTTGATCCGGAAGTGCATGTGCATCGTATTGGCCGTACAGCCAGAGCTGGAGAGCAAGGGATCGCGGTGACTTTTGTGACGGGTGATGAAATGGTGCGGGCGCAGGTGCTGGAAGATTATTTACAGCAGGCGCTAAACTGGCAACCAGCCGGGACCCTGAAAGCAGCCGCGCCCCGGTCATTACCGTCTGAAATGATGACTATCTGTATTGAGGGCGGGCGTAAAGCAAAAATTCGTCCTGGCGATATTGTCGGCGCGCTCACTGCCGATGGTGGGTTGTGTGCTGAACAAATAGGTAAAATTACCGTAACAACAACGCATGCCTGGGTTGCGGTGCGAGAAGATATCGCCGCTAAAGCGTTAACGCAGTTGCAGCAAGGACAAATCAAGGGCAAACGCTGTCGCGCTCGCTTGTTGATATAGTCTTTATCCGTGTTATCCGGCAAGTTGCAGGAGCAGGTGTTTTTCCTGCAACAAGAATTTATTACGGATAAACCGCACTATCTCTGAATTTGATGGATTTCGGGCGGCTGTTGTAATAGCGCGTCTGAATCAGCCAGTAACTGGCGGAAGTGGGGTTGTGCGGCATGGGTTTCGATGGCCGCGGTGTTTTTCCAGGTTTCGTGAAATAAAAACACGCTTGCATCTTCCACACTGCGATAAAGTTCATAGTGAACATTGCCTGCCTCGGCTCGACTTGGCACGATACAGGCAGACAAAACCGTGCTCAGCGCATCCGCTTTCCCGGGGCGAGCAACAAATTTTGCGACAATCAGTATGTTATTGTCCGACATGTGTTTTCCTTCTCTGTGTTAACTGAATAGCAAGTATCCGGCCATTTTGGTGAGTGGGTCAAGGCGGGTTGATGCGCTTTTGCTGATCTTGGTGACACTGTCACTATAAATAACGCACTGACTGCAATGCTATGATTCGATATGCATCCTGTGCGGCACATATTCCTCAGGCAGAAAATCACCGCAGTCAGGCAATACATATTATGAATAAGAGCCTGGCCCAGTAGGTATTTTTGTCGCCGTCAATGTGGACATGGACAGCGTTGAGAAACCAGATTGTACACGTAGTACGTGAGGATTTCGGGCACTGCCCAGGGCCAAAGTGGCAAGTAAAATTTGCCTGATGGTCCAGGCTCTACGTGAAAAAACAGCAGTATCTTATTTTCTGTGAGATTCTGACGGGGTGAATTCCATGCAGGAATTATATCCAAAATCTATATTTATCATTTTGTAAAATAAAATTAAGTAAAAATATCTTGTCCCCGCTCGACCTAATGATAAACGTGGCTTATGCTGGCACGACGTTTATATGAAGACCTCCCGGAGTCCCCTCGATGAAAACTGCGACTTTTCTGCTCGCTGGTATGGCATTGCTGTTATCCGCATGCAGCAGTGATGTCGACAACGAACCACCGCAACAAGCGACAGCCGCCCATGTACCACCGAGTGTTGTCATGTCTGCTATGGCGGAGGCGAACTGCGCCGGCGCCGGTGGCTCACTGGCTTTTTCACGCCAACTGGACGGAACGAATATTGGTATGTGCCAACTGGCTAATGGTCGTCGATGCGACGAGGGTGCTCTGGTGAGTGGACGTTGTGCGAATTGATCATGGCACAAACAGCGCGAAATTTGTTCCGCGCTGAGGTCGGTGTTTTAGCTTTACTGTGCCGTTAACAGATTCTGGCAAGGTTCGCCTTTTTCCAGTTGCTGCAAGTTTTGCAATGTCGTTTCTGAAATAGCGGTCAGTGCCTCTTCGGTTAAAAAGGCCTGATGGCCAGTGAATAACACATTATGGCAGGCGGACAGCCGGCGGAAAATATCGTCCTGGATCACATCATTCGAGTTATCTTCAAAGAACAGATCACGTTCATTTTCATATACATCCATGCCCAGAGCGCCGATTTTTTGTTGCTTTAACGCATCAATGGCTGCCTGTGAATCAATCAGTCCGCCGCGGCTGGTGTTAATGATCATCACGCCATCCTTCATTTGATCAAAAGCACTGGCATCCAGCAGGTGATGGTTTTCCGGCGTCAGAGGGCAGTGCAGGCTAATGACATCGGATTCTTTGAATAACGTTTTAATATCGACATATTCCACCCCCAAATCCAGGGCCAGCGGATTTGGATAGGGATCGAAAGCCAGCAACCGCATGCCGAAACCTTTCAGGATGCGCAGCGCGGCAATGCCAATTTTTCCCGTACCCACTACGCCAGCGGTACGTCCATGCATATTAAAGCCGATTAAACCTTCCAGCGAAAAGTTAGCATCACGGGTACGTTGATAAGCTCGATGAATATGGCGATTTAATGACATCATCATGCCAATGGCATGTTCGGCGACAGCTTCAGGTGAGTAAGCGGGGACCCGCACAACCTTAAGCCCGAACTGTTTGGCCGCCTCAAGATCGACGTTATTGAAACCGGCACAGCGTAATGCAATGTATTTCACGCCTAACCCAGCCAGTTCTTCCAGAACCGGACGGCTGGCGTCGTCATTGACGAAAATGCACACCGCTTCACAACCAACAGCATTTTTTGCGGTGCGTTCCGTAAGCAGAAACTCAAAAAACTCAAGCTCAACACCAAAGCGTTGGTTTACGTGTTCCAGATATTTTCGGTCATACTGTTTCGTGCTATACACCGCAAGCTTCATCGTGATTCCCTCATGAAAATCCATATTGTCATTCTAGCCCGGACTGTGGACAGAATGACAATTATTCTCACATTGTTGCGCGGGTAGTGAGTCAGGCGGAATGGCGATATCGCGCTGCCATGCGCAAAAACTTCACCCTGGCGTGGTTACGTGCCATCATTCAGGCCAGGAACTGCACAGAAAGAAAGGAATTCGGTGTCATGAGTCGGAGATGTACACTTTACGGTGCGATGATGCTGGTGCTAATTCTTCTGGCCTCTGGCGTAATGATGACCGTAACGCAGTGGCTACCGCGTCTGGCGGGGATATGGCTACCGCCGGGTACCCATATCACGTTGGATGCCAATCCGCGCTGGCGTGATGGGGGCGTCGGATTTCCGGGTTTAGGTTACTGGGCTGGGGATTGTGCGCTGGTGCGGGTGGATCAACTATCACTTGGCTGGTCAGGGTATCGCTGGCTGGTCGGGGTGGATAATATCACGCTCAACAGCGCCTGCCTGAACCGGTTAGCCGTTGACGAAAAATCAGGGACACCACCACGAACGTTGGCGCAGTGGCAGTCTCTGCTTCCCGCAGGCAGTATAACCATTCGACAACTGACTGTTTCCCCTTATGAAACCTGGTCCGGGGCAGTGCAGGTAAACATTGATGCTGCCCGACAAACCTTGCATTATCAAGGCGATAATGTACAACTTGACGTACACTTAGTGGGTCAGACACTGGCAATCACCGCTTTAACGCTACGCCATCCTTTGCTGGAGAAACCGCTCAGCATGACAGGGAAACTGAACCTTCCCGAGGTGCCGGACACCTTGCCGCTGAGCGGTACATTGCAGGGAGCTTTCTCTTTTTCCGGTTTTCTTCATCCGCTGACTCTTGCGCTGGACTGGCAAGGACAACACGGTACGCTGACCGTTAATGAGCAAAATGACGCGGCGCCTTTACTGTCTTTACCCTGGCGGATTGCCGGTGAGAAAATCGCCATACAGCAGGGGTTGTGGCGATGGCCCTATGCGATGCAGCCTCTTTCTGGTGGAATTAATCTTACCCTGTCTCAGTGGCGACAAGGGTTGTCGGAAATGATGATCCAGACCCGGCTGACTATGCTGACGCAAGGGCGGGGAGGCAAAGGTAATGCAGTATTAAATGTCGGGCCGGGGAAACTCGATCTCATCAATAGCCAGTTGCCTTTTCAGCTTAACGGAGAAAGCAAGCTTGCCAGCCTGCAATTTTATCCGCGGTTGTCGGGGATGATCAGCGGCTCGCTGTTAGATCCGCAGGTAACACTGCAACCGGGGGCGCTATTACGCATGCGTGGCCGCTTGTTGTCGACGCTGGAGGTTGAGGAAGCGCGCTGGCCACTGGCCGGGGTGAAGGTGTCCTCAGCCGGTATTGCCGGACGATTGCAGGCGATTCTTAACGTACAGGATGCCAGTTTGGGACGTTTTAGCTTGCATCTGGATGGTAAAGCAGATGATTTCTGGCCAGACAAAGGGCGCTGGGACTGGCGTTACTGGGGCGCGGGCTACCTGAGGCCGCTAGCCGCCAACTGGGATGTGCGTGGGACGGGCAACTGGCACGACACCGTCATTACACTGGACAGTTTATCGACCGGGTTTGATCGCCTGCACTATGGCATGGTGAATGTTAGCGCGCCGCGGTTAAGTGTGAAAAAACCGATCGTCTGGCAACGTGATCGCCAACAGCCGGTATTTCAGGGAGAATGGCAGTTACTGGCACAGGAAAGCCGCTTGAGTTATGGCGGATATCTGCCGCCATCGACGCTTAATCTGACGTTGAAGGGCAGTGACCCGGCGCATTTTTTGTTTAAGGGCGACATGCAGGCGGGCGCGATTGGACCGGTCCGCATTAATGGACGCTGGGATGGTCAGCGTTTGCGAGGGCAAGCCTGGTGGCCCCAGCAGTCATTAACGGTTTTTCAGCCGTTACTCAATCCGGATCTGAACATGGACATACAGTCAGGTAACCTGAAAGCACAAGTGGCGTTTTCGGCGTCGAGCGCACAGGGGCTTGAGGCGGGGGGACACTGGGTGGTTAAAGACGGTCATCTTCTGGCGCCAGACAACGAAGTCAGTGGTATCAATTTTACCTTGCCATTTCGGCTGAAGGCGCACCAGTGGTTATTGGGCGCGCGCAAGCCGGTTTCATTGCGCATCAGTGAGATAAAAAATCAGTTTTCGCTGGCCAACATCACGGCCGATGTGCAAGGCGCATGGCCATGGAATGAGGAACAACCGCTGGAACTGAGCAACGTCAATGTTGATTTGCTCGGTGGAAAATTGAGCATGGCGTATCTCGCTTTCCCGCAACAACGCGCCGCGATATTGCGCTTACAACGGATCAATCTCAGCGAGTTGGTCACTGCGCTTAAGCCGAAAGCGATTGCGATGTCCGGGCATATTAACGGCGAACTTCCCTTGTGGTTGAGTCATCCGCAATGGCTTATCAAAGAGGGCTGGATTGCCAATGACGGCCATCTGACCTTACGGCTGGATACCGATATGGCAGACGCCATTTCCGCCAATAACATGGCCAGCGGCGCCGCGCTTGACTGGCTGCGCTATATGGATATATCGCGCGCCTGGGCAACGATTAATCTCAACACCGTGGGTGGCTTAACGATGAACGCGGAAGTGAATGGCACCAGCCGTTTCCGGCGAGGCGATCAGCGTGTCACGCTGAATTACACCCATCAGGAAAACGTGTTCCAGCTCTGGCGTAGTTTACGCTTTGGCGATAATTTGCATTCATGGCTGGAACAGAACAGCCGTTTGCCGTTACAGAAGGAAAAAAAATAATGACATTGATGTTCAGATCACTGCCTTTGCTGCCGACGATTTTTTTGCTGAGTGGCTGCGTGCCGCGAATTGAAGTCTCGGCACCGAAAGAGCCGATCACCATCAACATGAATGTCAACATTGAGCATGAAATCCATATCAGCGCGGATAAAGAGGTTGAGGCGTTATTAAAGAACCAGCGCGATGTGTTCTGAGTGGCGCATACCATGATAAAGCAATTTGCCGGCGGGATGGTGTTGCTGTAATCTCCCGTAGCGCAGGCATTAACAGGGGGCAGTGGCTGGAAAAATAACAGCCGCCATGGTGAAATGGCGGCTTAATGATCGCGGTGTATTGCCGATTAGGCGGCGATGATTTGTTTGATGCTGTCTTTTGCCGCGTCTTTTGCTTTAGTTGCCACTTCCGGACCGTAAGCAATACCTTCCTCAAAGACGAAACTGACGTCAGTAATGCCAATAAAACCAAGGAACAATTTCAGATACGGTGTCAGCAGATCGCTGGGCGTATCTTTATGAATTCCACCACGGCTGGAAATGACCACCGCACGTTTCCCTTTCACCAGACCTTCCGCGCCAGCTTCAGTATAACGGAAGGTGACGCCGGCACGTGCGATCAGGTCAAAGTAGTTTTTTAACTGTGTCGGGATGGTGAAATTGTACATTGGTGCGGCAAGCACGATCACATCATGGGCTTTCAGCTCAGCAATCAGTTCGTCAGACAGGGCCAGCGCTTCTTGCTGACGGGGGGTGAGCGCGGCATCGGAAGGGCGCATTGCACTAACCAGTTCGCCATCCAGTACCGGAATCGGATTGGCGGCCAGGTCACGTACTGTTACCTGATCACCCTTGCGTGAAGCTTGCTCAATGTAAAAATCAGCCAGTTGGCTGGATTGAGAGTGGCTGGCAAGAATACTGGACTTCAGAACTAAAACTTTGCTCATGATATTTTCCTGTTTGTTAACGCGGAGATGACTCCGCTCAATTGATACACTTTATTGACATTTTTTGTCTGGTGATAGTGCAATATTTCGAGACTTACATTCGAAAAAATTGAATAAGGACTCACACCAGTAACGGACCTGTAAGGTAGTACGTTGTGCTAAAATGCGCGCCATTAAAGTGATCGTGACGCCATCGGGCAGACCAGTAACCCTGGTGACAGTCAGTGTCGTGACCAGTCCGGGCGCGTATTAAGGTATAAAATTATGTCAGCAGAATCAAAAGAATCGTCATTGAGGGGGCTTCGGGCTCACCTTGACGACGTGATGTTGCGCGATCGCCAGCGCTTGCAACAGCGTCTGCACGTGGCGGAAAAAGCCAAAGACCCGCTGGTTCGGCAACGTATTGCTGAAGAATTGAGTCACAATATGGCCACTGCCCTCGCGCGCGTACAGCAACGCCGGGCCGCCTCCCCGACGATCACGTTTCCACCAGCACTGCCGGTCAGTCAGAAACAGCAGACTATCGCTAACGCGCTCCGCGATAATCAGGTGGTGATCGTCGCGGGAGAGACAGGCTCGGGGAAAACAACCCAGTTGCCCAAAATCTGCCTGGCGGCTGGACGCGGTATTAAAGGGCTGATTGGTCACACCCAACCGCGCCGTCTGGCAGCACGAACCGTCGCCAGCCGTATTGCTGAAGAACTGTCAACCACGCTCGGGGGGTGCGTGGGGTATAAAGTACGTTTTAATGATCAGGTCAGTGACATCACGCAAGTAAAATTAATGACCGACGGTATCCTGTTGGCGGAGATCCAACAGGACCGGTTGCTGATGCAGTATGACACGCTGATTATTGATGAGGCGCATGAACGCAGCCTGAATATCGATTTTTTGCTGGGGTATCTGCGCGAACTATTACCGCGACGCCCTGATCTGAAGATTATCATTACTTCCGCGACGATCGATCCGCAACGTTTCTCGCGCCATTTTAATCATGCGCCGATTATTGAAGTGTCCGGGCGTACTTATCCGGTTGAGGTGCGTTATCGCCCCGTGGTTGACGAGGCGGAGGACGGTGATCGCGATCAGTTGCAGGCGATTTTTGACGCCGTGGATGAGTTGGGGCGGGAAAGTCGCGGCGACATTCTGCTTTTCATGAGCGGAGAACGCGAAATCCGTGATACCGCCGATGCTCTGGTGAAACGTGATTTACCCCATACCGACATCCTGCCATTGTATGCGCGCCTGTCGAATGCGGAACAAAACCGGGTATTTCAGTCGCATCACGGCCGACGAATTGTGCTGGCGACCAACGTGGCGGAAACGTCGTTGACGGTGCCGGGCATCAAATATGTGATCGATCCGGGTACGGCGCGCATCAGTCGCTACAGTTATCGCACTAAAGTACAGCGTTTACCGATCGAGCCGGTTTCACAAGCTTCGGCCAACCAGCGTAAAGGACGCTGTGGGCGGGTATCTGAAGGTATTTGTATTCGGCTTTATTCCGAAGATGATTTCAATAGCCGGCCAGCGTTTACTGAACCTGAGATTCTGCGTACTAATCTGGCGTCGGTGATCCTGCAAATGACCTCCCTCGGGCTGGGCGATATTAGCGCCTTTCCGTTTGTCGAAGCGCCGGATAAACGCAATATTCAGGATGGCGTGCGTTTGCTGGAAGAGCTGGGGGCGCTAACTCAGAATGAACAGCAACACTGGACACTGACTGCCTCGGGCCGTCAGTTAGCTCAGTTACCGGTGGATCCCCGTCTGGCGCGCATGGTGCTGGAAGCGCAAAAATGGGGATGTGTGCGGGAAGTGATGATCATCGTCGCCGCATTGTCAATTCAGGATCCCCGTGAGCGGCCGGTAGAAAAACAGCAGGCAGCGGATGAAAAACATCGGCGCTTTGCTGATAAAGAATCTGACTTTTTTTCCTTTGTTAATTTATGGAACTACCTGCAAGAACAACAACATGCCCTCTCCGGAAACCTGTTCCGCCGTCAGTGTAAAACTGATTTTCTCAATTATGTGCGCGTGCGCGAATGGCAGGATATTTATACCCAGTTACGTCAGGTGGTGCGTGAATTGGGGATGCCGGTTAACAGTGAGCCGGCAGCATACCGCGAAATTCACACTGCATTATTAACGGGTTTGTTGTCCCATATCGGGCAAAAAGAAGCTGAAAAGCAATCATATACCGGCGCCCGTAACATTCATTTTGCTATTTTCCCCGGGTCGGCATTATTTAAGAAACCGCCGAAATGGACCATGGTGGCAGAACTGGTGGAAACCAGCCGGTTGTGGGGACGGATTGCCGCGCGCATTGATCCGGAATGGATTGAACCCATCGCGGCGCATTTGCTAAAACACAGCTACAGCGAACCGCACTGGGAAAAAGGCGCTGGCGCGGTAATGGCCATGGAGAAAGTGACCTTGTATGGTCTGCCGGTGGTGGCCGCGCGCAAAGTAAATTACAGCAACATTGATCCGTTATTGTCACGTGAATTGTTTATTCGCCACGCGCTGGTTGAGGGTGACTGGCAGACGCGGCACACGTTTTTTTCTGCCAATCAGGCGTTGCGCCGTGAAGTCGAAGATTTGGAGCATAAATCACGACGCCGCGATATTCTGGTGGATGATGAAACATTATTTGCTTTCTATGACCAACGTCTTGCGCAGGAAGTGGTATCCGCCCGCCATTTTGATCACTGGTGGAAAAACGTACGTCGCGCAACCCCGGATTTACTCAGTTTTGATAAGCAAATGTTGATCAGAGCAGGGGGGCAGCCGGTTAGTCAGCATGATTACCCCAACTTTTGGCAGCAAGGCAATCTCCAATTGCCGCTCAGTTACCAGTTTGAACCTGGTGCGGATGCCGATGGCGTCACCGTCCATATTCCCTTGCCGTTGTTAAATCAGGTGGACGAAGCTGGCTTTGAATGGCAGATCCCCGGTGTACGGCATGCGTTGATTGTGGCATTAATAAAATCATTGCCGAAACCGCTACGTCGCAATTTCGTGCCGGCGCCTAACTATGCCGATGCTTTTCTCGCGCGTGTTACACCGCTGGCGCTGCCGTTGCTGGATGCGCTGGAACGTGAGTTTCGTCGCATGTCAGGAGTGACGCTGTCACGTGATGATTGGCAGTGGGAGCAGGTTGACGAGCACCTGAAAATAACCTTTCGGGTAGAGGACGAGCAGCAACGAACCCTGAGTGAGGGTAAAGATCTTGCAGTTTTAAAAGCCCGTCTTAAAGACAAAGTGCAGGAAACGCTTGCTGACGTGGCCGATGATAGCGTCGAGCAGCGTGGGTTGCAGTTATGGAATTTCGGTGATTTACCGGACCATTTTGAACAGCAGCGCGGTCATTATCGTGTCAAAGCCTGGCCGGCGCTGGTGGATGAAAAAGACAGTGTGGCGATTCGACTGTTCGACAGCCGCCAGGAGCAGCAAGCAATGATGCAGCGTGGACAGCGTCGGTTGTTGTTATTGAATATTCCTTCACCCGTCAAGTACCTGCATGAAAAGCTGCCCAATAAAGCGAAGCTGGGACTTTATTTCAATCCCTACGGCAAGGTACTGGATCTGATTGACGACTGTATCTCATGCGCAGTGGATAAACTGATTGCTGAGTCAGGTGGACCAACCTGGCAAGAAGCGGCATTTCATCGTTTACAGGATAAAGTTCGTGGCGAACTCAACGAAACGGTCGTCGATATCGCCCGGCAAGTGGAGCGCATCTTGACTACGGTGTTCAACATTAATAAACGCCTGAAAGGGCGCGTCGATATGACCATGGCGTTGGCGTTATCGGATATTAAAACGCAAATGAGTGGGCTGGTTTATCGTGGCTTCGTCACTGAAAATGGCTGGGGACATTTAGCCGACACCTTGCGGTATTTGCAAGCTATTGAGCGACGTTTGGAGAAGTTGGCCGCTGATCCGCACCAGGATCGTGCACGAATGTTAAAAGTGGAGCAGGTGCGACACGCCTGGCAGGCATGGCTAAACAAATTGCCTCCAGTACGGCGCGGCGATGAAGACGTAAAAGCGGTTCGCTGGATGATTGAGGAACTGCGCGTTAGTTACTTTGCGCAGCAGTTAGGAACACCCTATCCGGTTTCCGATAAGCGCATCCTACAGGCGATGGAACACATCGCCGGTTAGACGCGGTGATCACAACGTCAGGTCTTCGAGCCCGTTGCGAAAGGCAGTTACGGCAATGGCGTGGTTATCCGCGCGGTAGCGGTCTTTCGCGGCGGGGGCCGAGCTTTGGACGGCGATCAATTGCCAGCCATCATCATTTTTCAACAGCAATGGCGACCCGCTGTCGCCGGGCAAGGTATCACATTGGTGTGAGAGCACGGCCCGCTGGGCCCAGCCAGTGACCAAACAATCCTGATGGGCATACAGCGTATCCAGATGATCTTCAGGATAGCCAGCCTGAGTGACTTTACGCCCGGCGGCTTTCAGTGCCGCGTTCAAATCACTACGCGAGCCCTGAAACAACGGAACCGGAGTAATACCTGATGGCGGGTTACGTAAAATAATCAGGCCATAGTCGTAGGGCGCGGCGGCCACCGGGACAATCCAGCCATCACCGTCGGCTTTCAGCTTTTTGCCCAGTGCGGGGTCAACCCGGGCTTCAATATCATGAATCTCATAGCGCCAGCCTTTGTTACTGGCGATAAAACGTAAGGCGACCGGGTGATCAATCTTGCCGGGTGGTGTGACCAGACAATGACCGGCGGTAAGCGCCAGATGGCTTGCAATCAGCGTCGCGCTGCAGAGATTGCCGCTGGCGGTTTCCAACTGACCAATGGCTTCCCACGGCATGCTGGCTGTCACGGCGACGGGTTTACGATCATCCTGACCAAAAAACAGGGTTCTGGTGTCGTTGTTGTCCGGCGTATCTTCATCTGCATGGGTATAAAATGATAAGGATGAAACAATCACTAATAATACTGCCGTTATGCGCATATCTCTCTCATCGCAGGCGAGACAATCAGAACTCATTATCACGCGTTGGGTAAGTAACAAAACCTGTCCGCAACAGATTTGAACACCGCATCTGGTGGCCCGGAAGGGCAAGGCTCAGGGGAAAGCCAGGCGACACGGCCAACACACAACTTGACGTTTGACGAGTATAAACGGTGAGAAGCAAAAAAGGGAGTTTAATTCGTAATATCAGCACGCTACAGAATTTATATGTAGAAAAAGGTTGTGATAATTCCGCATATGATCATCATGATGAGGATAATTTCGAATCGATAGCGACGCACCATTTTCCGCAACTCCGGGAAAGAAACACCCGGAAATTCCGGGTGTTTATCATCGATATAGTCAATCGCTTTCGCGTTGCTGGACATCGGCAAGCTCGGGAATCGCGATGTGCTTAACAGCTCAATGATTCGGGTGAGCGGGTGCCGCCATCACCCGGCAAGAATGCAGGGTGATGGGTACAACGTGCGCCAGGTGTTACTGGGCTGCGGCTTTTTTGACTACTTTTTTATGGTGCACTTTTTTTGCTGCCTGCGCTTTTTGTGCTGCGGGTGCTTTAGCCACTTTTTTATGGTGCACTTTTTTCGCCGCTTGTGCTTTTTGCGCTACAGGTGCTTTAGCGACTTTTTTGTGGTGTGCTTTTTTTGCTGCCTGAGCTTTCTGGGTGGCGGCTTTTTTAGCGACTTTTTTATTATGGTGCACAGTTTTATGGGCTGTGGCGTTGGCTGGCGCAGCGGTGGTCGCCGCTGCACTGGCTGCTGGGGCAGGCGTGGTATCAGCCGCGAAAGCGATGGAAGACAAACCCATAGCAGCGGCAACAACCAGAGCAAATAATTTTTTCATTGCAAATCCTCGAATGTTTCTTCATGTGTTAGCCCACTGCGGGGCCGGTGAAAGGAGTATATGTAAATCCTTCAACGGCTTCCGTGAGTGTTTGGTATCGGCATGTAACCGAATGTACAACCGTAGAAGGGGATAATTCGGGGACGGCGCTCTGATGTCGGCAATATCAACCCGGTAGCCGCGACATGAAGATCAGGCTGTCGGCATGGCGTGCAACGGTAAATTTACGGGCCAGCAAAAGCGAATACTGGCGCCGCCAAGCGCACTGCTGTCAACCGCCACATACCCGCCTAACGCCTGGGCGATAGAATGGACAATCGCCAGACCCAGCCCACAGCCACCGGTTGCGCGGTCACGGCTCGGATCAAGACGCACAAACGGTTCAAACACCCGTTCACGCTCGTCAAAAGGAATACCCGGGCCATCATCTTCCACTTGCAGGCAGGCAGTATTGCCGTCAAACCACATGCCGACTCGCACCTGTTGTCGGGCATAGCGCAATGCATTATTGACCAGATTGTCCAGCACGCGTTCCATCAGCCGATTGTCAGAGATACCGACATTTTCCCGTTGCGGCATATCGAGCATGATAGTGTGCTCCGGGTGAACGGAGCGGATATCGTCAATGCGTTCCTGCAACCACCCGGCGAGATCGACACGTTGTAAATGGAGATCGACCCGTGGACGATCGAGTCGGGCATAGGTGAGCAGTTCTTCAATAAGCGCTTCCAGTTGCTCAATGTCACGGTTAAGTGCGGTTGATTCCATCTCACTGAGATTATCACTCATTTCAAGACGATAACGCAGACGTACCAACGGCGTTCGTAACTCATGGGCAATGCCGTCAATCAACTGTTTTTTACTGGCAACCAGCGTATTAATATTATCCGCCATCTGGTTAAAGGCGACGCCAAGGCGAATCAGGCTGGAGGTATTGTCAAAATGGAGCCGTTCGTCAAGATGGCCCTGACCGAAACGTTGTGCGGCGGATTCCAGTTTCAGCATCTCTTTCCAGTGCGGGCGCATCCAGATGAACACCGGCAACGCCAGCGACATGCCGATAAACGCTAACAGCGCAATATCGAGAATCCGCATTTCATGCAGATAAAACAGATAAGGTATCGGGCCAACGGCCAGTACATAGTGACTGCGGGGAATATGTTGTAAAAACGTATATTCATCATCGAGCGCCACGATTTCGCCGGCATGCAGGCGACGCATACTGACGGCATCCAGAGTGTTGTATTTGCTCAGTGGCTCAATATGCAGCTTAAATGAAAGGTTGAGATCGAGGTTATTGATGGTTTTGTTCCAGTTGCGTGGCGGAATTTCACGTAACTCACTGCGCATCAGATACAGGGAACTTTTCATCAAATCGTCCATGGATTGCCGGCCCGCACGCTCAGCGGTGAATTTGTAGACCAAGCCCACCAGCAGGGTCATCACCAAAAAGCAGACAAACAGCAATAAGTAAAACTGGATGAAGAGCTTTCTCATGTTGTTTGCGTTTCCCAGGCATGTGGGGCAAACAAATAGCCTTTATTACGGATGGTTTTAATCCGGTAGGGTTCGGTGGCGTTGTCATGTAACTTTTTACGCAGCCGTGAAATCGCCACATCAATACTGCGATCAAGACCATCATAACTGACGCCCCGCAGCGTTTTCAGTAGGGCGTCCCGGTTGCGCGTCTGACCTGCATGTGTCGCCAGTTCCCACAGCAAATCAAAATCAGCGGTGGACAAGGCAATGATTTCATTCATCAGCATCACCTGGCGGTTGATCGGATCAATCACCAGACTACCAAAGCGTAACGCCTTATGGCCCGCGAGCGATTGAGTCAACTCGTCATGGTGACTGGCCGAGGCATTTGCCTGGCGCAGATGTAACCGTAAACGCGCCAGTAACACGGCCGGCGGCGTAGTTTTGAGAATATAGTCATTGGCCCCCATTTCGAGTGACAAGATATGGTTCATGTCGCTGTCGAGGGAGGTCAGCAGGACGATAGGTCCGGACCAGGTGGCCCGTAAATCGCGGCATAATGTCATGCCATCTTTACCCGGTAACATGATATCCAGCATCACCAGATCCGGGTTTATGTCCGCAATGAGCGCTTCCGCCCGGTCGCCGCGGCTTTCCACAACAACATCGATATCATGACGGCCTAAATAGGCGGCGATAAGTTCACCGACATCCTGATCATCTTCAACAAATACAATTCTATTCATGGTGTCGCAGGGGGATTTTCCAGAGCAACCAGCATAGCCTTTCTTTGTGCAAACGACTATCGGCTGGCGTTAAATAGCGCGAGATGTATAGTATCATCGCAACTACCTGTGTCATTATACCTTTAAGTTTGCGGGCAAGTGTTAACGTTTACTGATTGCGAGGGAGGAGAGCGAGAGTGTCTGAAAACGAGCGGGCGTCAGCCGGATACAGTGATCGCATCTGCTTCAATTATATTGATTTTCTCTCCGCTTCCTGCAAAAAACGCTGGCGGTTTGTTGATGCCATTTATGGCGTCCTGCCGATATTTGGCATGGTAACGCGCAACCCGGTAGACAAACAGCGTGGGTCTTCGGAACGACTGAAAGAATTAGCATTACAAATAATTTCAACGCAAGTAAGTGATGAGATCAATATTGCCAGGTTGATCACCCTTGCAGAGCAACAACACATTACGCAGTTTGATATTTTATTACCTTATCCGCTTTCCAGTGAACAGCTCGCGGTCATTCAGCAAGAGTATCGCAAGCCACTCAACCTTGTTCAGCACAAAGAATTACTCAGTATTCTTATTCCGGTTGCCGCACACTAAGCGCCTATTCCGGTAGGTATTATTGTCGCAGCCAATTTGGACACGGACAGCGCGGAGAAACCGGCGCGTACACGTAGTACGTGAGGATTTCGCGCACTGCCCAGGGCCAAAGTGGCAACTAAAATTTGCTTAATGGAACAGGCTCTAACTCGCTGCGCGTAATCGTGCTCCACTTTTGGCCAGTCCTTGCATGACAAGAGGTTGCGGCATTTTGCCGCCAGACTGCGCGACAACCGCGCTTGTGAGTGATCGCCATTCCGGAAAATGGCAGGTGTGGCAGCATCAGGAACAGGTATTTAGCGCGTGGTTCCGCCAGTGCGATAATGGCCGACATACTCTCATCGCGGCTGGCGGAGAAGGGAACAGGCACAGGCAGAAGGTCCCCGGTTATTCAACAAAACACCGGGCAAACACCACGTTCACGCCGGTTGCGCTCTTATTTGAACAAGTCAGCCGTAATGGTTAGGTTACCGCCGCTCTTATTCTGCCACTGACGGGTAATATGGTAGTATTTGGCGCCTTTAGCCGCTGCGCGTTTTGCTACCTGTTCGGACACTTGCGTCGGTGTGCCAAAATGGCCGGTAAAGGTGACGCTGTCGAAGGGTTGCATCTGTGCGGCTGTTGTCGCGCTGACTTCCTGAATGGATTTACCATCAGGGAGCTTGACCGTATAACGGTGCCCGGTTGAGGTCTGTGTTTCGAAGAAACGCCCTACGCTACTGTCAGATGTCGATGAAGAGGCAACGCCGGGAATTTCAACATTTTTTGCCGCTACGCCGCCCGCCGCTAATGCGGCTCGACCTGCGTCAGAATCACGCGGAATGGCATCTGGATTTTGTACCAGGCGCTTTTTAGCGTCCGCTTTATACACATAGGCGGTGACATACTGGTTACCGCCGCTGTTGGCATTAATTTGGCGCACAATAAAATACGACGCCGCGCCTTTTTCTTTCGCTGCTTTTGATATTGCGTCATTCACATCGGGCTGACTACGGAAGAAGCCATTGGCTGAGACAGTATCAAAGGGTTCCAGCGTATTGGCTTCATCTTTAGGTAATTCTTTAACACCATTAAAAACACGGTACTGATAATCCACGGATGCCGCTGGCGCATCAGTATGATAAAGGTCGGCGGTTACACGCCAGTTACCGCCATTGCCATTGGTGTCATTCATGCTCTGAATATAGTAAGCGGCGGCCCCCAGCTCATCAGCACGTTTGGAAACAGCCGCGCTGGCATCGCCAATCGCATTGAAGCGCCCACTAACATTAATGCGTTCAAACGGTTTCAACGCGGCGGCTTTTTCTGGAGACAGTTCTTGTGCTGCATGGGCGGTTAGTGCCATCAACGATAATAGCGTCGTCGCCAGAATGGGGTTCTTCAGCTTCATAAAAATAATCCTTCGCCTTACGCAAAATGAGTACGAAAACGTGCTGGACTCTTGATGTATAACAGATTAGCGGTCGATTATTACATGTAATAATGGCTGCTGTCTCAGGCAATTTATGCCATTTCGGTATGCGGACGCCGGTAAAACAAACTTCGGCGTCACAAAGCAGAAAATCTCTGCGCTGATTGACGTGTTATCGCTTTTACCGATGACTAACATGAGTATAATGGTTAATGCATTGTTAAATAATGATTTTTATTACCATAAATGTGTTCATATGGTCAATTGATTAGCATATTATGCGTGATTTTGGTGGGAATTTAGCGGCAAAATCGCATTTCTGCCCCTTAAGTTTAGATTTTTATATGAAAGTCATTCCTGACTGGCAACATTGATGGATCGTGGGATATATTTTCAGTAGGTTATACATAGTTTGATACATGTCTGTTTTAGGTTTAAAAAACAGGCGCTGTTATTTAAGTGCATCATCTTTAAGCGATGAAAGGGAATATTATGTTAATTGGAGTCCCCAAAGAGCGGTTATCCAATGAGTGCCGGGTGGCTGCGACACCGAAAACTGTCGAGCAACTGTTAAAACTTGGGTTTAACGTTGCGATTGAACATGATGCTGGCAAACTGGCCAGTTTTGACGATGCTGCTTTTATTGCAGCCGGTGCGACGATAACGGATGCCGTGACTATCTGGCAATCGGATATTATTTTGAAAGTTAATGCCCCAATGGATGAGGAAATTGCGTTAACACGTGAAGGCTGCACGCTGGTGAGCTTCATTTGGCCGGCACAACATCCTGAGCTGATGGAAAAGCTGGCGGCACGGAAGATCACGGTGATGTCGATGGATGCGGTGCCGCGGATTTCGCGGGCTCAGTCACTTGATGCGCTGAGTTCAATGGCTAACATCGCGGGCTATCGCGCAATTGTTGAAGCGGCGCATGAGTTCGGCCGTTTCTTTACCGGACAAATTACCGCTGCCGGTAAAGTGCCACCGGCGAAAGTGATGATTATCGGTGCCGGTGTCGCCGGGCTGGCTGCTATTGGTGCCGCAGGCAGCCTTGGCGCGATCGTGCGCGCATTTGATACCCGTCCGGAAGTGAAGGAACAGGTGCAAAGCATGGGGGCCGAATTCCTTGAACTCGATTTTGCCGAGGAATCTGGCAGCGGCGACGGTTATGCAAAAGTAATGTCTGAGGCCTTTATTAAGGCGGAAATGGCGCTATTCGCCGCGCAGGCAAAAGACGTGGACATCATTGTGACCACGGCGTTGATTCCGGGGAAACCGGCGCCGACGCTGATCACCCGTGAAATGGTGGCGTCGATGAAACCAGGCAGTGTGATTGTTGATCTGGCGGCCCAGACCGGCGGCAACTGTGAACTGACCGTGGCTGACACTGTCACGACCACGGAAAACGGGATAAAAATTATTGGTTATACTGACCTGCCCAGCCGTTTGCCGACGCAGTCCTCACAACTGTATGGCACAAATCTGGTCAACTTATTGAAGTTGTTGTGTAAAGAGAAAAATGGCGCTATAGCGGTTGATTTTGACGATGTCGTGGTGCGGGGAGTAACGGTTATCCGTGACGGCGAAATTACCTGGCCCGCACCGCCAATTCAGGTTTCAGCAATACCGCAGGCTGCCCGGACCACGGCTGCCGTGGTGGATAAAACACCTGCCGCCCCGGTATCGCCATGGCGTAAATATCTGCTGATTGCGCTGGCGATTCTGTTGTTTGCCAGCCTGGCCAATGTTGCTCCGGCTGAATTCCTTTCACACTTTACTGTGTTCGCCCTTTCCTGTGTGGTGGGTTATTACGTGGTATGGAACGTCAGTCATGCCTTACATACCCCGTTAATGTCTGTCACCAATGCAATCTCCGGCATTATTGTGGTGGGCGCGGTGTTGCAGATTGGTCATGGCGGATGGGTCACCTTCTTTTCCTTTGTGGCGGTGCTGATTGCCAGCATCAATATTTTCGGTGGTTTCACCGTCACTCAGCGTATGCTGAAAATGTTTCGTAAGAACTGAGGGGTAACATGATGTCTGGCGGATTAGTGACTGCAGCATACATTGTTGCCGCAATTTTATTTATTTTTAGCCTGGCCGGGCTCTCAAAACATGAGAGTTCCAAACAAGGTAATATTTTTGGTATCTCAGGGATGGCAATTGCGCTGATTGCTACGATCTTCGGGCCGGAAACGGGTCATATCGTCTGGATTTTACTGGCGATGGTGATCGGCGGCACGACAGGTATTTACCTGGCGAAAAAGGTAGAGATGACCGAAATGCCTGAACTGGTGGCGATCCTGCATAGTTTTGTCGGGTTAGCGGCGGTACTGGTGGGGTTTAATAGTTATATTGACCACGCTCCTGGCATGTTGCCGGTGATGGAGAATATCCATCTGAGCGAAGTGTTCCTCGGTATCTTTATTGGCGCCGTGACCTTCACCGGCTCTATTGTGGCGTTTGGCAAACTGCGCGGAAAAATATCGTCTCGTCCGCTGATGTTGCCGCATCGTCATAAACTCAACATGCTGGCGCTGGTCGTCTCTTTTGTCCTGCTGCTGATATTTGTCCGTAGTGATAGCGCCGGGATTCAGGTTCTTGCTTTATTGGTAATGACGGCGATTGCCCTGGCGTTCGGTTGGCATTTGGTCGCCTCGATTGGTGGCGCGGATATGCCGGTAGTGGTTTCTATGCTCAATTCGTACTCGGGTTGGGCGGCGGCGGCGGCGGGGTTCATGCTCAGCAACGATCTGCTGATTGTGACCGGGGCGTTGGTTGGGTCATCCGGGGCTATTTTGTCTTACATCATGTGTAAAGCGATGAATCGCTCTTTTATCAGTGTGATTGCGGGCGGCTTTGGCACTGACGGCAGTTCAACCGGGGAAAGCGATGTCACCGGGGAATATCGTGAGACCTCCGCAGAAGATGTTGCTGAGATGTTGAAAGGCTCTTCTTCGGTCATCATCACGCCGGGTTATGGTATGGCGGTGGCACAGGCGCAATATCCGGTCGCGGAGATCACTGAGAGCCTGCGCGCGCGCGGCATTCATGTTCGTTTCGGGATTCACCCGGTCGCCGGACGTTTACCTGGCCATATGAATGTGCTGCTGGCGGAGGCCAAAGTTCCTTACGACATTGTTCTGGAAATGGATGAAATTAACGAGGATTTTGCCGGAACAGATACGGTACTGGTCATTGGCGCCAACGACACGGTTAACCCGGCAGCCCAGGAAGATCCGCGCAGTCCGATTGCGGGCATGCCGGTGCTTGAAGTGTGGAAAGCGCAGAATGTTATCGTGTTCAAACGCTCAATGAACACCGGTTATGCCGGGGTGCAAAATCCATTATTCTTTAAAGAAAATACCCAAATGCTGTTTGGTGATGCAAAAGACAGTGTGGCGGCTATTTTGAAAGCATTATAACCACATTGCTGGCATGATAAAAAAAGCGACAATCCTGTCGCTTTTTTTATTGATACGGTTGCACAAATTTGTGAATTAATGGAGGTATCGAGACCTACTCTCTACAAATATATCGATGCAGCAAAAAACAATGCCTGCGGAGGCATATAATATCTGGATATTAAAGGGAAATTAACTGAGGGATTTGTTATGTACTATAGTGATGCGATTATCAGTAAAATGGCTAGTGATAAAATACTTGCCAAAAAACTGGAGCATGCTATTTTCGGTGTTAAAGAGCAGCTTATCGAACAAGCAAGCAGGATTCAGGATGGTGCCACCAGAATGGCCTATTATACCTCTTGCTTCACTGATAACTATCAGGATGTTTGCTCAAAGTTGAAAAGTGAGGATGTGCGTTTTTTTGAAGCATTCTATCAACTGGTTAAGGATCGGAGAATGATTTCAGAGCTCATCCAGATATACGTTGAGCTACTTTTAAAAAACAAAACCCCACAACAATTATAATATATTAAACGGTTATTGATGAAAATGAGCGTAAATATATCGACTAGTTCTTTAACTACTCAATCATTTGCTCTGGGTGTTACCATGGCACTATGTCTTGGCTCTAATGTTAGCACTGGAATCGTCAGGAAGGTTAGTAAAGTCTCAGGCCTTTCTGTTGCGGCTATAGGCCTTTACGGCTACATTCAGGAAGCGGCTGAAAGTGCCGAACGGTTACAGGTTATGTGTCCAGCTTATTACCAGGCATTATATATGCGGAAGTTAGAAATGATGTATTTCCTGGTTGAACCCATGTTCATGAAGGCCCATTCTTTCATGGCTAACCTTTCATCAGACGATGATGTTGCTAATGCAATATTTCGTATGGTTAGGTAAACAGCATGATTAAATTTTTAAGGAAGTGGTTAAAAGACCAGTTATCTTTTTTTCTTTGGACTTACATTCCAATAATATTAACTGTAATCTTTGGTATTTTCATGGCTCATTACTTCCCTAATATTGCAATGCAAGCGATAGGGGTGTTTTTTGTTTTAATATTAGTTGCTGTTTTTTGTTTTTCTCGATGAAATTAAAAGGATATTAAAATGTCAACTCCAGCTCATACTTGGTTAACAGATGAAAATGGATCACCAGTTGTCGGTGCATGTTTAATGCCAACACGGCTTGGCTCAATTTAATTAAAATCGGTTACACACAACGTTTCTATACCCGTAGATCCTAACTGGGGAAAACTTACTGGCACAAGAGTACACTCACCTATTGTTATGCAGAAAGAGTTTGATCAAACCACACCGATTCTTTTTCGCGCACTATGCGAAGGTCGAACATTTAAATCTGCAACAATCAAAATGTATCGGATTCTGGATGCCGGATGCCGGACTTGAGAGTGAATACTTTAACATCCTTCTGGAAAATGTAAAAATTACAACAATCTCACCGTATTTACACCCAAATGGAATGACAAGCACGCATATGGAAAATATTGAGTTACGAT
This sequence comes from Enterobacterales bacterium, assembly GCA_015655145.1. Taxonomy (GTDB): domain Bacteria; phylum Pseudomonadota; class Gammaproteobacteria; order Enterobacterales; family Enterobacteriaceae; genus JAATFO01. Next base: position 25,046 of record JAATFO010000080.1, read on the forward strand.
ACGAAGCTATTACCTGGAAGTATACGGAAGGTAATATTATATACCGAGATACATGGAATGAACGCGTTACAGCGTAAGACAAGATAAAAGAGTTTGGTCGCATAGAAATGATCTTTACATGATCCTTTTTTGTGACCCAGATAAGAACTGAATATATATATTTGGTTAAAAAACGTACTTAACGTACATTTCCATACGGTTGAGATTCAGACCCCGTGTACGATTTGGCTTCGTGGAACGAAGCCAAATGTCGTCAAATCGCCGCTTCGCTCCCACTGGGCCGGCAAGGCTGATCCGATGCCGTCATCCAGCGTCGCGGAATGATCGCTGCCCCCGCCCGGTGGTTTCGCCAGTCATGTTCCGGGCGATGTTTTTTGCGCCATTTTTATGCGTTTTCCTTTTCCTCTTCGCCACTATCATCCTGCTTTATGGACGATGAGAAGCCATCCGGTTTTATCACTAACAAATCACAGCGCAGATGATCAATCACCTGCTCGGCGGTATTGCCGAGGAAAGCCGCTGAAATTCCGGTGCGGCCAATCGTGCCCAACACCACAATACCGGCATCCAGCTCATTGGCTAAAGAGGGGATAACTTCTTCTGGTAAGCCTTTTTCAACATGGGTAAATTTTTCGTCAATGCCAAATTTTTGACGTAATGCTTTCATCGCCACTAAATGCTGTCCGCGAATAGCATCGTTATAGATGCCGGGATCAAAATCAGGCAGTTCGATGGCAATATTGAGCGGCGTTACCGGATAAGCCCCTATCAGGTGTACTTCGGTATGGTTGACCATCTGAGCCAGTTCAGTGGTTTCTCGAATCAGTTTCTGATTGAGTTCATCGTGGTGGGGTTCTTCGCTGGCGAGGTTAACGGCAACCATTGCTTTGCCGCTTTCAGGCCAGGTCTGATCTTTGACCATCCATACCGGGCAGGGGCATTTACGCAACAAATTCCAGTCTGTCGGGGTAAAAATAACCGCTTCAAGGCGGTCATGCTGATGGGTCATTTTCAGTACTAAATCGTGTTTAGCACTGAGAACCTCCTGGATAATGGCTTCGTAAGGGCGATTATGCCAGACGACTTTAATCTCAATCTCCACCCCCGCTTCAATATAGGCGTGAGCCTGTTCACGGATCCATTCTGTGCGTTGGTTGATCACGCCCTGACGCATGGTTGTGCGCTCATCAGGTGAAAGCAGGGTGGTCATCTCATAGGAGAAATCATAAATAGCCAGGAAGGCTTTTATCTTACCGCCGATGCGTTGATTAAGATAAACGGCACGGCGCAACGCGGGTTGGTCATCCTGTTGCGGGTCGATCGCAACAAGAACGTTTTGATACTTAACCATAGCGGGCTTCTCCTTACACCAGAGCTTATTAGTTTAAAGATAGCCCATTAGTGGTTCGGGAAAAAGCGAAAAAGTTACAGTCTGATCAATAAAATAACCAATATGTTCCCGACAGTCCTGTCAGGCAGCGCTGCAGCCTTGCCCGGCAAGTTCAGACAGTACTTGCTGGTTTTCAATGGTAATATATTTACCTTTTACCGCCAGCACACCACTCTTCTGGAAACGTCCAAGAAGACGGCTGATCGTTTCAACCGTTAACCCAAGATAGTTGCCGATATCACCGCGCGTCATTGTCAGGCGGAACTCGCGTTGCGAAAAGCCTCGCTGACCGAAACGACGGGCCAGATTCCAGATAAATGCTGCCAGACGTTCCTCTGCATTCTTCTTTGATAACAACAGGATCATATCCTGGTCACCTTTAATCTCGCCGCTCATCAGACGCATCATCTGCTGGCGCAAGGCGGGCATTTTACCGGAGAGATCATCAAGGGTTTCAAAGGGAATTTCACACACCATCGCAGTTTCCAGTGCCTGGGCAAAACTGGGATGATGGCCAGTACCAATGGCATCAAAGCCCACTAGATCACCGGCAAGATGAAAACCAGTAATTTGCTCATCACCTTGTTCTGTGATGGTATAACTCTTAATGGTGCCGGAGCGAATAGCGTACAATGATTTGAGGTCATCGCCAGCTTTAAACAACGTCTGACCTTTCTGGATCGGTTTTTTACGTTCAATAATATTATCTAACTGATCCAACTCATGTTCATTCAGCGTGAAAGGGATACAAAGTTGGCTGATGCTGCAATCCTGACAGTGAATTGCACAACCGCCAGACTGGATGCGTCGAATAATTCGCTTTTCAGGGATCATAGTATTCGCTCAGACGATAATTGACTGAGGTCAATTTTAACATTTTTCTGTTTGAGAAAGGAACTCAACTGCACTTTTTTCAGAATATAAAGGCTCGAAATGTCCCTTTCCTGAGGTTATTGTCATAAAAATACGCGGTATTTTATTCGATGGCATAACCTATTCCGCTAATTATCATCAAGATATATGCCATCTTTGTCCGTCAGGGTTAAAACTTGCGTAGTTCGCACTGTTGTTGATACAACCGACGGAATTGCTGTAAACGCGGTTGTCGTTGTTGATGGCGTGTGGCATCCGGTAGGTAGCGTTGCAGTATGTCGGGTTTACGACAGACCCGGTGTTCATCACCGCCTGCGGCCAGCCAGCCCAGGCGGGCTGCGCCCAGTGCGCCGCCTGCTTCACCGCCGCGATGCGTCACAATGGTCAGGTTAAGTACATCGGCCAGTAACTGTGCCCACCACGAACTGCGCGCGCCGCCGCCAATTAATGAACAGCATTCAAGCTGGGTTCCGGCATCATTCAGCGCCTGCAGACCATCGGCAAGACCGAAACTGACGCCTTCAAGTACCGCATAAGCCAGAGTTGCCCGATTTGAGGCGTGAGTTAAACCATGAAATGCGCCACAGGCCAGCGGATCGTTATGCGGGGTGCGTTCACCGGACAGGTAAGGCAAAAATAGTGGCGCTTGCTGTTGTTCTTCCGGACTCAATGTTGCCACTTCGGCCAGTAGCGTGGTTTCAGTGGTGCCCAACAGGTCACATAACCAACGCAGGCAGCTTGCCGCTGATAACATCACACTCATTTGATGCCAGCGGCCAGGCAAGGCATGGCAAAAAGCGTGCACTGCAGAGTGTGGGTTAGGGCGAAAACGATCATTAACCGCAAATAGTACCCCTGAGGTGCCCAGTGAAATAAACGCATCGCCGGGATTGATAGCACCAATGCCGACCGCACTGGCCGCATTGTCGCCACCGCCGCCTGCGATGATCACGCCGTCATTGAGGCCCCACTGGCGGGCAATGTCTGCGTTGAGAATACCGGCAGGCTGTGAACCCTCAACCAGGCGCGGCATCTGCTTACGGCTCAAACCACAGGCGGCCAGCAAGCTGCCTGACCAGTCGCGTTGGGCGACATCCAGCCACAGTGTGCCGGCGGCATCAGACATATCACTGATTTTCTCACTACACATCACCCAGCGCAGATAGTCTTTAGGTAGCAATACCGTGGCGATTCGCGCAAAAATTTCGGGCTCATGGCGAGCCACCCACATTATTTTCGGTGCGGTAAAGCCCGGCATTGCGAGGTTGCCGGACACCCTGTGCAGATCGCTGGCGCTCGCCGTCAGCAGTGCGCATTCAGCGGCGCTACGCGTATCATTCCATAGAATACAGGGTCGCAATACGGCATTGTCGTGGTCCAGTAATACCGCGCCATGCATCTGACCCGATAAACCAATCGCCTGGATTTCTGACCATCGGGCGCCGACTTTCCGCCGTAGTGTGTCGATGGCTTGCCCGGAGGCCTGCCACCACTGTGCGGGATCCTGTTCTGACCAGTGTGGTTGTGGGCGCTGAACAGTAAGGCTGGCGCCGGCGCTGGCGATGATCTCGCCGTGAGCGTCGATAACCAGAACCTTAATTTCAGAGGTGCCTGCATCAATACCAAGAAACATAACCGGTTCCTTATTTATTCAACATGATGGGAGATAACCCCCCAGGGTGGCGACAGACGGGACAATCACTTTTAGGCTGGCATGGTGATTTGCTTTGATTTCGCCGCATGAGTGACTCCTGCGTAATTTTCTTTTACGGACGATCATTTTTCGTCATCCCGAGTGCCTTCCGGCGCTACGGTTTCCAGCGTATATTCATTCTGTTGTGCGTTAAGTTTGTCATGCAAGGCGCGAACATCATTGCGCTGATAACCCCTGAGTTGATGCTGATGATGGCAGCGCCATGGCTGATGGGCACGATAAGAAGAATCCGCGCTGGCTGGCATCCAGATACGATCAGGCAGATGAATCATAATGTCTCCTTGTTAATTGAGCAATTGCCCAATCTAGGGGCTTATGCCTTTTTTTATCGCTAGCCTGAGCAATACGGGACAGTTCGTCTGCGTGATAGATCACAAAAAATATAATTGCCCATTAATTGAGCATGTCTTCACCTTAAATTGTTTGAAACGCAACGGAGCGAATGGCGCGATGAGTAAGTACAACCGGAAACTGGACCAGGCGGCACGGGCGGCCTGGATGTATTATGTTGCGGGCGAAACGCAACATGATATCGCCGACAAACTTGGAGTGTCGCGGCAAGTTGCACAGCGACTGGTGGCGCTGGCAACGGAACAAGGTCTGGTCAACGTGACGATCAGTCATCCTGTTGCTGATTGTATGACGCTGGCTGAGCAATTAAAGGGCCGTTTTGCTTTGTCGGTTTGTCAGGTCGTTCCGTCGGATGGCGTGGATAACATGGCGATCCAGTCGATGATCGCCATTGCGGGAGCAGAGGTGATGGCGCAAACGTTGAGGCAAACCATGCCACTGATTATCGCGGTGGGATCGGGGCGAACACTGCAGGCGACAATCAAAGAATTGCCTGAATTTGATCGCCCGCAACACAGTTGTGTTTCGCTGATTGGCGCTATCGCCAATGATGGCTCCTGTACACGTTATGATGTGCCATTGCGAATGGCGGAAAAAACCCAGGGGCGCTATTTTATTTTACCGGCGCCGTTGTATGCCGATAGCGCGGATGATCGCGCACTGTGGTGCAACCATCGTATTTATCGCACTGTGACGGAAAAAGCCGAACAGGCGGATGTGACATTTATCGGTATCGGTCATATTGCGATGGGGTGTCCGCTGAATGTGGATGGTTTTATCACCGAACAACAAGTCCTGACGCTGAAGCAACATCATGTGGTTGGGGAGATGCTCGGCCATTTTATCGGGGAGGATGGCGAACGTGTTTCCAGTGACCTGGACGCCTGCCTGACCAGTGTCGCCATTACGCCACGAACTGCACGCAACATCATTGCGTTTAGCGGTGGAGAGGAAAAACATCGCGCCATTGCGGCCGCATTACAAGGTCGCTGGATCAACGGACTGGTCACCGATGAAGCGACTGCGCGCGCCGTGCTGGCGTGGTCATCATCAGCATGAAGCTTGCCGGTGTGGCGATATTCTCACAGGCGGTATGGGCGCCATTTGGCTACATCACCAGCGGCCCCTTAACCTGAATGACATTTTCTGATAGTGGCACGTAAAATTTCGCCACTCAGGCATAACGGATAGCCCGATCGCGTGATAATGCCAACCGGCTCCCCAGGCCCATGAGAAGCAATGGGCAGGGCTACCAGCGCATTGTGCCGCAGGTCCTCTTTGATTGCGCCCGATGGTACAAACCAAACATAATCATAGCGTTGTGCTAACTGACGTGCGAGGGATGTCGACGATGTTTCCACGCAATAGCTGGGCAACGCACATCCTTGTTCATCCATCATTGCCTGGGCGATACGCCGTGGCGCAGTGCCTTCTGGAGAAATCACCACGGGCCACTGCAACGCTTTCGATAACGTGACGTTGTCACGTAATAATGTGTGATCGGGACGCACAACTAACCGTAATGACTCGAGAAAGAGCAGTTCATAGCTGAGGCCGTTCATCATTTCGGCACTCGCCATTCGGCCAATACCGATGTCGAATTCACCGGCTTTCAATCCGGCGAGCAAGACATTGTTATGCAATGTGGCGACCTGAACCGTTGCCTGCGGTTGCTGGTGATGAAAACGATCTAAAATTTGCGGCAGCATACCCATGGCCGCTGTGGTCAGCGCGCCAAGTCTCAGCACCACAGGAAGATCGCTGATCGGATGACTAAATGACTGGCCAGCATGATTGAGCGCATCCAGAACCTTGACAGCATGTGTCAGAAACTGTTCACCCATGGTGGTTAACTTTGCCCCCAGTCGTCCGCGCTGAAATAACCGAGTTCCTGCCAGTTCTTCCAGTTCATTCAGCGTTTTTGACAGTGCTGGCTGGCTCAGACTGAGTGTCTCAGCGGCACGGCCCAGCGTACCTTGCTGTGCAACCGCGACGAAGGTATGTAAATGGCGCAATCGAATGCGTTGATTAAAAATGTAATTTTTATTCATACTACAAGTTAAAGAGTCTCGGTCGCCCTGTGCAAACACCGAGAGTGGATTCTGTTAACTTCATTGCAAATTTATTTAACATTTTGGCTAACTATTTTTCAGTGACGTTTGTTTTCGTCATCGTTAGCCTGTGAAACAGGGACGGATGTTTAGCCTCGCCTGGATGTCCTCATCCGGTTGATATGAACTGAAGGCAAAAAATGAGCCTGGGGACAGTAGAGCAAAGCGGAGGGGATGTCTTACTATCCCCGCCATTTTCATTTTGCGGGACGTTATTGCAGGCGAGCATTACGGATTAGAGTATATTTACCGGCACCCAGCAGCATAATGATTAAGCCGCCGAGAAAATAAAGCGCTTCAGTTTCTAATGCCCAGGCACCAACGTGAGTCCGTGACCAGAAGACCTCGGGTTTCATCACCAGCAATACCGCAACCACCAGGTTAATTGAAATAACCAGTGCAGCCGGGCGGGTCATTAATCCGATAATCACCATGATCGGCGCGACGACTTCGCCAATGTAAGCCCCATAAGCAATAGATTCAGGCAAACCATGAGCAGCCAGCATTTGCGCGATCCAGCCGACGCCGTGTTGAATTTTGACGGCGCCATGAAACAACAGGAGAAAACCAAATGTCAAACGTAACAGAAGTTTGCCAAGATCGGGGTGATCGGCAACCCGTGAAAAACCGTTATTGAATGCACTAAACATGATCGCTTCCTGGATAAATTAAGGCCGGACCTCACTGTAGGAAATTCAGTAACGTGATGAAACTCAATTCCCCTGACGGAGTTATTCAGTAAATTTCGGTGAATTTATGGGTGAGATTATAATCTGGCGCTGATGGCGTGCAATGGGCTAAAGCCGGCATAACCAGGCAACTAAATCCGCCAGCTGCGCCGGCGCCAGGGTATCGGTACGGTGAATCAGGCTATATGCCGCGCCGGTCTTTACCGTACGGCTGAATGGGGCGACAAGGCGCTTCATTGCCAGATCGGACTGAATTAAGGTTACGTCCGCCACCGTGATGCCGAATCCCTGAATCGCTGCGCTGATCGCCAGGTCCATGGTGTCGAAATGTTGATTGCGTCGCATGGCGATTTCACACTGTTGGGCGCGTAACCAGAGTGACCAGTCGGTATTGGTATTGGTAGGGTGTAAAAAGGTGAAATTACTCAGTTCTTCAAGCGACAAACTGCCCGTTTTCATCAGGCTACTGGCCACTACCGGTGTTAATGCTTCATCGAACAACGTATAACCATTCTTTAGCGGCGGTCCGTAGAGAATGGCTACGTCAAAATTATCCAGTTGTGTGTTGTGATTCAACGTGGTGGTTAATGCGACTTGTATTTCCGGATGCTGCTGTTCCAGCATGACCAGTTTGGGTAACAGCCAACACATAACACAGGTGGGCGCTTTTAGCCGAATGGCCCCGCGAGACTGGCAGACTTTTTCGGTTGCGGTGATCATGTGGTCAAAGCCGTGTTTTAATTCAGGTAATAGCGCGGCGCCCTGCGCTGTCAGGTGCAGACCGCGCGCATGGCGATCAAACAAAGAAAACCCCAGCCAGGCCTCCAGCGTTGCAATTTTACGGCTTACCGCACTTTGCGTAATACAGAGTTCCTGTGCTGCGTGCGTCAAGTTAAGGTGACGGGCGGCAACCAGAAAAGCAGGGATCGCATTAAGCGGTAGTGGGCGGCGGGACATGGCGATCCTTTGAGCTATGATTTTTATGCATGGCTATTATGACAACATTTCGCTTGTTGGCTCAAGTCACTATGCGTTGAATAGATATCTGTTTTTTTTACGTTGTTATGCCTGTCAGCGTTCGTGTTGTCGATACGCTGTCGGTTCATGTTCAGCCAAATCCCTGAACGGTGTAAACTCGCGGGTATTCGCTGATTTGCCACCTGTTGGCAACAGTAACATAGTGAGGATATGCCTGTTTCTCTAATGGAGTTTTCATGGCCCTGACGTCTTCGGTATTACATCGCTCCAAGCTGCCCGATGTTGGCACCACAATTTTTAGTGTAATCGGCCAGCTATCCGCACAACATAATGCCATTAATTTGTCGCAAGGAGCGCCAAACTTCCCGTGTGATGCCACGTTGATCGACGGTGTTACACGTGCGATGCAGCAAGGGCACAACCAATATGCGCCGATGACGGGCCATCAGGCATTAAAAGAGGTGTTAGCTGAAAAAGTCGCTACGCTCTATGGTCAGTCTTATGACGTCGCCAGTGAAATATTGATCACCGGCAGCGCCAGTGAAGGGATCTATGCTGCCATTGCCGGGTTGGTGCACCCTGGCGATGAAGTGATCTTTTTCGAACCGGCTTTTGACAGTTATGCCCCGATCATTCGTTTACAGGGCGCCACGCCGATCGCGCTAAAATTACAATTGCCAAATTTTACGATCAACTGGGATGCGTTGCGTGCCGCGATTACCGGGCGCACGCGGATGATTATCATCAATACGCCGCACAATCCCAGTGCTCAGGTCCTTAGCCATGGCGATCTGGTGCAACTGGCGGCTATCACGCGGCATACCGATATCGTGGTGTTATCCGATGAGGTGTATGAACATATTTTGTTTGATGGTCGTCAACATCATGGCATGGCCACCTCGCCGGAACTGGCGCAACGCAGTGTTATTATCTCCTCGTTTGGCAAAACATTTCACGTTACCGGCTGGCGCGTGGGCTACTGTCTGGCGCCTGCCGCATTGATGGAAGAAGTGGTGAAAGTGCATCAGTTTATGATGTTTGCTGCCGATACCCCGATGCAAGTCGCGCTGGCCGATTATTTGCACATTGCGGAACATTATCTGTCCCTTTCCCGGTTTTACCAGCAGAAGCGCGATTTGCTCAAGCAGTGGTTGCAGGATTCTCCCTTCCGGGCGCTGCCTTCTGCGGGGTCGTTTTTTATGCTTATTAGTTATGCGGATTTCAGTGATGAGCCTGACAATGACATGGTCCGGCGTTTGATCGTTGATCATGGTGTGGCGACCATCCCGCTGTCAGCATTTTATACCGATGGCACTGACAATAAATTGCTCCGGCTTTCTTTCGCAAAAGACGAAAGTACGTTGCAGGCAGGCGCCCAGGCACTCTGTCGGGTCAGACCGCGCTAAATTCATATATTTAGGGGAAGTTAATGAAAAAAATCAATGTGTTGTTTCTGGCTGTCGGCATGTTCTCTTCGCTGACGGTAATGGCCCAGCAAACGTTACGTTATGGGCTTGAATCGCAGTATCCGCCGTTTGAAAGCCGTAATGCGCAAGGCGAACTGGAAGGGTTTGATATTGCTCTGGGGAAAGCCATTTGCCAGGCGGGTAATTTTAACTGTCAATGGGTTGAAAGCAGCTTTGATGCCCTGATTCCGGCACTGGTGGCGAAAAAGTTTGATGCCATCAATTCAGCGATGAACATTACGGAAGCGCGCCAGAAGAGTATTGATTTTACCCGGCCCATTTATCGGATCCCCAGTATGCTGGTAGGCAAATCAGGTGCCAATTTGCAAGCGACGGCTAAAGGCTTACAAGGGAAAAATATTGGTGTATTACAGGGATCAATCCAGGAAAGCTATGCCAAACAGCATTGGGAACCGCAGGGCGTTACCGTGACGGCTTATCAGGACCAGAACCAGGTTTACAACGATATGCTTGCCGGGCGTCTGGATGGGACGCTGGTGATGTCTGCCGCCGGTCAGTCTGGCTTCCTTGATAAACCACAAGGCAAAGGTTTCGCGTTTATTGGTCAGCCTGTTGAGGATGACAAAATTCTTGGCTCCGGTATTGGTTTTGGTTTGCGTAAAGGCGACAGCAAACTGAAATCGGAACTGGATGCGGCCATCAGTAAGGTGCAGCAGGACGGTACGTTGACGAAACTGGCGCAGAGGTTTTTCCCGGGGATTGATGTCAGCGTGAAGTAATCGCTGGTCATGGATGGAACAAGATGCGTCGTGGCGTGTCAGGCCTCTGATTTATGCTGCGCCACGGCGATTTCGTTGACTCCATCGCATTTTTTGTTTTCTGATATTGTTTTTATTGACGAATTTTTCTTTGCCGTTAACACTTCTCTGGGTGTATTACATCCATAAGTGTTAATGCAGGAGTAAAATAATGAGTGCAAAATTTGAGATTTTTTCGGGTAAAGATGAACAGTATTACTTTCGCTTAAAAGCCGGTAATGGCGAACCGATTCTATCCAGTGAAGGCTATGTGGCTAAGGCGAGTTGCCTGAATGGTATTGAATCAGTGAAAAAAAACGCAGGTGATGAAAAGAATTACGCAAAGTTAACGGCTAAAAACGGTGAGGCGTACTTTACCCTCAATGCCGCTAATCATCAGGTGATTGGTCGTAGTGAAATGTACAGCTCGGCACAGGCACGCGATAAAGGCATTGCATCAGTGATTAAAAATGGTCCAACGGCCACGGTGAGTGATCTGACCAGCTAGCGCGTAACAGAGATTCATGTGTGGTATTGGGGGTGGCTATTGTTTACCGCCCCCTGAAAGCGAGTAGTGGGTGATCTGACATTGCCTGGGTTAAAGGTGACGTTATCCCGGCAATGCATCATGCTAACAACCCGTTAGTGCCCCTCAGGCGCTTGTTCACATGATGACAGCGGATTCCCGTCAGCCTGAAACCGTTGCATTATCGTGAGAAAAACGCTGATTTACCGGTGCTAACGTAAGTAAACTTAGTGAGTGTAAATAGTGAGTTAAGCGAAAATAATGGACAGGACGAAATAAAACGGCAGTGATCAAATTTGTGATCATTATCGACAGTATCCCCTGAATTTTGCCATTTCCATCCACAGACGGGCAGTCAGCTAAAGGCTGAGGATCACCCGGATTCTTTAGACTCCTTCGTCATCGGGAATAAACGGTTTCCCGCTAGTCTCAACCTTACGAAGGAATAACAATGAATCATGCCATCCTCGTCGGTATTTTCTGGCATCTCGTTGGTGCAGCCAGTGCCGCCTGCTTTTATGCGCCATTCAAAAAAGTGAAAAAATGGTCATGGGAAACCATGTGGTCAATTGGCGGGATAATGTCATGGTTGATCCTGCCGTGGACAGTAAGTGCAATTCTGTTACCGGACTTCTGGGGATATTACACCTCGTTCAGTTTTTCACAGTTATTACCGGTGTTCTTATTCGGCGCCATGTGGGGCATTGGTAACATTAATTACGGTTTGACTATGCGCTACCTTGGCATGTCAATGGGGATTGGCATTGCAATTGGCGTGACGCTGGTGGTCGGTACCCTGATGACGCCGCTACTGCAAGGACGTTTCGTGGCGTTGTTTAGCGCCTCCGGTGGACGGATGACCCTGCTCGGGGTGCTGGTTGCGTTGATCGGCGTGGCCATCGTCGCACGGGCCGGGTTGATGAAAGAGCGGGCGATGGGGATCAGTGCAGAAGAATTCAATTTGAAAAAAGGGCTGATACTGGCAATCTTGTGCGGCATTTTTTCCGCTGGAATGTCGTTTGCCATGGATGCGGCGCGCCCGATGCATGAGGCTGCAAAAGCGGCAGGCATCAATCCGTTGTATGTCGCGTTACCGAGCTATGTGGTGATCATGGGTGGCGGGGCGTTGATTAATCTGGGCTACTGTCTTATTCGGTTAGCCACCAAACCGGAACTGTCAATAAAAGCTGATTTTTCTGTGGCGAAGTCCCTGTTGGTCACCAATGTGCTGTTTGCCGCGCTTGGCGGCATGATGTGGTATCTGCAATTCTTCTTCTATGCCTGGGGCCACGCCAGCATTCCGCCACAATATGATTTTGTCAGTTGGATGTTACATATGAGTTTGTATGTGTTGTGCGGGGGAATTGTTGGTCTGGTCTTGAAGGAGTGGAAATCAGTAGGCCGTCGTCCGGTCGGTGTATTATCAATTGGTTGCCTGGTGATTATCCTTGCGGCGAATATCGTAGGATTAGGCATGGCTGAGTGACGCTCAATGGTGGGGCGACGATAATCGCCCCTTGTTATCCGATATTTTTTTCTACAGATTGCACTGCCCGTTCAAAACGTTGACGCCAGGCCCTCGGCGTCATACCGGTATCACGTGTAAACACGACAGAAAAGTAGTTACTGTCATCAAAGCCACAACGCGCCGCCACTTCACTAATCAAATAATCACGATGACGCAATAAATATTTTGCCTGACATAACTGCAATTGACGTAGATAGTGGCCAATTGTCATGCCTGTTTGCCGCCGAAAAAGTTGCTTAAGCGCTCGTTCATTCAGTTGGTTCTGGTCGCAGAATCCCGCCAGGTCAAAGGGAGAACGGGTGTGTGTCTGAATAGCTGACATCAGCAGGTCGAGCTGTTCACCTTCGGGCAATTCACCTGCAGAGTCTGAGGCATAACGGTGGCGGCGTAAAATTAACGCCAGTTGCAGAAATAACGCTTCTGTCAATTGCAATGACAGGACATCGGTTTTACGACATTCTTGTTCAAGTTGCAGGATGACACTGCGGGCTAATGCCATACCACGTGAGGTCAGTCGCCAACAGGCGGGTTGATCGAGATTATTCTGGGGTAACAACTGTGACCAGTCCAGACCGAGTTTGAAACGATCCGGGCAATAAATAATGTTATCCAGCACCAGATTATTGACCGATTCATAGCTGTGGTAGTCGCGATCTTTGATGTAAAACAGATCGCCGCAGGTCACCAGCCACGGACGTTCATTAAGTACGTGCAGCCCATTACCGCGCCAGACAATAACAATCTCGCTAAATTCGTGGCTGTGCGGTGGGAAAGAGGGTTGCGGCACGCGATCCGCCACAGCGACAGGCATCGCGTCTGAGGGTAAATAATCTGCTTTGGCAAGAACCAGAGACACAGGCATTTCTCCTAACAGCATGTGCTGGCGTTCAGTACGCGGCGCGCAACCGAACTCCCGTTTAAACAGGGTTGAAAAGTGATTACTGTCACCAAAACCACATTGAAAGGCGATATCGGTAACGCGCATATCACTGTGCCGCAACAGATGGCGCGCCTGTAACAACCGCAACCGGTTGAGATAACGTTGCGGGGTACAGCCGGCCTGACGTTTTAACTGGCGGTGCAGTGTGCGTAGCGACAGGGAAAAACGCGCGGCAAGTGCTTCCCATTCCACATCTTCACTGTAGTGATCATTCAGCCAGTCCAGTAAACCGGACAGGCGCGCACCTTCAACACCGGGCTCCTGTCCACGACAGAACTGCCGCAACAGCACCAACAGTTGCATAAAATACAGCTCCTGCTCCGCCTGTTTCTCCAGCGACCAGACGTTATGGGCGACGGACAACTGGTCAATTATCGCCTTCGCTTGATCCATCACGTTGTGATTAATGCGCCAGTGCGATGGCGAGCGATCATCAGATGCCGGGGGGAGTAAATCATCCACACCGGATAAAAAATGAAAGGCATCCGGCCCTCGCCACAGCACATTCGTGAGACAGAGATTATCGGTCTGCTCATACAGGTGGCGATCATGATCGCGAATAAAACAAATACAGCCGCCACATAACGTTTGTGGTTGGCCATTGATCACATGGATGCCGGTGCCTTGTTCAACCAGAACAATCTCGTTGAAATCATGATGATGTTCAGGAAATGCTTTTTGCGGTATGCGGGGTTCGATGGCTACCGGAAAATTCCCGGAAGGGAAGAAATCAACACTGTGTAACACCGTCATGGTCGCTCCTCCTTTAATTAGTTAGCAATCGATACTACGCAGCGCGTGGTTAGCTTACCTTGAATTTTGCACATCAAAAGAATCTTACCGGGTTAATTATTGAAGAATTGTGCGGCTAATGCTCAGAAGTGAGCGGAGTGTCACAACTGTGAAGAAAAGGGCAGGAAAGACAAAATTGTGAGCTTATTCACGTTCATCTTTGTCTCTTTGCCAGCGATTTTTTTTCACTGACCGTGTCAGGAAGGTGGTTATTGCGTGAAATTTTAGACTGATAACATCAAATCATCAGGAAACTTACGCCATGCCAACACGCAATATTGTTGCTATTGATCTTGGTGCCTCAAGCGGGCGTCTTATGCTGGCACGCTACCGGTCAGAAGACGAGTCACTGACATTGCAGGAAATTAGCCGGTTTACCAATCAACGTCATTGTATTAATGGTCACGATTGCTGGGATATTGATGCGCTGGAACAGGCGATCCGTGATGGGCTGGCACAACTGGTGGATAGCGGTGTCGTTCCGGACAGCATTGGCATTGATACCTGGGGAGTGGATGTGGTGTTGTTGGATGCCAGCGGCGAACGTGTTGGCTTGCCCGTTTCCTACCGGGATCACCGCACACAGGGCATCATGCAACAGGCGCAACGGGCATTAGGAAATAAAGCCGTTTACCAACATACAGGTATTCAATTTCTGCCATTTAATACGTTGTATCAACTGCGCGCTTTTAGTCAGGCCTGTCCGCAACAATGTGACCGTGTTGCTCACGTATTAATGATACCGGATTATTTGCATTATCGGCTGACCGGGAAACTTAACTGGGAATATACCAACGCCACGACCACGCAAATGGTGAATATTACCAGCGGCGAATGGGATCCGGCGTTACTGCGTTGGGCTGGAGCCCGGCCAGAATGGTTCGGTAAACCCTCTCAGCCTGGACGCCAGATCGGGCACTGGCGCACTTCAGCGGGCGATGCCGTGCCGGTAATAGCCGTGGCTACGCATGATACGGCCAGCGCGGTGCTGGCTACGCCACTGGCGGATGCTAACGCTGCTTATCTGAGTTCAGGTACCTGGTCATTGCTGGGGTTTGAAAGCCTGACGCCGTTCACCGGTAACGATGCCTTGCAAGCGAATGTGACTAATGAAGGCGGAGTAGAAGGACGTTACCGGGTGTTGAAAAACATCATGGGATTGTGGTTATCACAACGCGTATGTGACGAATTACAGATTGTCGATCTGGACAATCTCATCCACCTCGCAGCGCAACACCAGCAAAATATGTCGCTAATTAACCCTAATGACGCCCGGTTTATTAACCCGGTCAGCATGGTGTGTGAAATTCAAAACGCATGTGCCGAACAGGGCATGCCCGTACCGCAAACCGACGTTGCGCTGGCGCGTTGTATTTTCGATAGCCTGGCGCTGCTTTATCGTCAGGTGCTTGATGAACTTACCGCATTACGCGGCACGCCTTTTACTCAACTGCATATTGTTGGCGGTGGTAGCCAGAATGCGCTACTTAACCAGCTTTGTGCCAGTGCTTGCCAGTTACCGGTCAACGCTGGGCCGATTGAAGCATCCGCGCTGGGCAATGTTGGCAGCCAGTTGATTGCGTTAGGTGATATGCGTGATGTCACCGCGTTTCGTCAGTGTGTGGCGAAAAACTTTCCGTTACACCGAATTACACCACTTCAAGATAGCGCACTGGCGGCCCGTTGGGCACGTTTTCAGGCGCTGAAACAACCGAGTAAGGAACTTTGCGTATGAGCAAGCTTATAGAACACGCGTTTGAACTGGCAAAACAACGTTTCGCCGCGAAAGACATTGATGTGGAAGCGGCAATGTCTCAATTGGATCGCATCGCAGTATCAATGCATTGCTGGCAGGGGGATGATGTTCATGGTTTTGAAAACCCACAAGGCGCACTAACGGGCGGTATTCAGGCCACGGGTAATTATCCAGGCAAGGCACGGAATGCGATTGAGTTACGTGCCG
Organism: Enterobacterales bacterium; assembly: GCA_015655145.1. Lineage (GTDB taxonomy): Bacteria > Pseudomonadota > Gammaproteobacteria > Enterobacterales > Enterobacteriaceae > JAATFO01. Next base: position 41,125 of record JAATFO010000080.1, read on the forward strand.
ATCTTGATAAAGCCATGTCATTAATACCGGGTGCGAAACGCCTCAATCTGCATGCTATTTATCTCGAAAGCGATCGCCCAGTGGATCGCGATGAAATAGAACCGCACCATTTTGCCAATTGGGTCGAGTGGGCGCAGCATAATAATCTGGGACTGGATTTTAACCCTACCTGCTTCTCACATGAGCGAAGTGCCGATGGTTTTACTCTTTCCCATGCGGATCCGCTGGTGCGCCAGTTCTGGATTGATCACTGCAAAGCCAGCCGCAAGATATCTGCATGGTTTGGCGAGCAACTGGGTACTCCGTCAGTAATGAATGTCTGGGTGCCTGATGGCATGAAAGATCTTACTGTGGACCGTTTGGCGCCACGACAACGTTTGATGACGGCGCTGGATGAGATCTTCCAGGAAAAGCTTAATCCGGCACATCATATCGATGCGGTAGAAAGCAAGTTATTTGGTATTGGCGCGGAAAGTTATACCGTGGGATCCAGCGAATTTTTCCTCGGTTATGCATCGAGTCGCCAAACGGCATTGACCCTGGATGCGGGCCATTTCCACCCCACAGAAGTGATTTCTGACAAAATATCCGCCGCCATATTGTATGTGCCAAGACTGTTGCTGCACATTAGCCGTCCCGTGCGCTGGGACAGTGATCATGTCGTGCTGCTGGATGATGAAACACAGGCTATTGCCAATGAAATTGTACGCCAGCGTTTGTTTGACAAAGTGCATATCGGTCTCGATTTCTTTGATGCTTCGATTAACCGTATTGCCGCATGGGTCATCGGTACCCGTAATGTGAAAAAAGCATTATTGCGCGCACTACTGGAGCCCTCCGCATTATTACGTCGTCTGGAAAATGAAGGCGATTACACCGCTCGCCTGGCGCTGCTGGAAGAGCAAAAATCACTGCCCTGGCAGGCAGTTTGGGAAGCCTATTGTTTACGCCATGATGTTCCTGCTGATGATCGTTGGCTGGATGAAATTCGTCACTATGAACAACACGTTTTCAGTCAACGTTAAGGATATAAACCATGCAAAGTATTCTGTCTTCCTCGTTTGTACAGGGAATGATGAAAGCCACCAATGATATGTGGCTCAAAGGGTGGGATGAACGCAACGGCGGAAACATTAGCATGCGATTGTCGAAAGAGGACGTCGCGCCTTTCACCCACGATTTTTATCGTGAACCGCGTTGTTTGACGTTGAGTCATCCAGTCCCTGAACTCGCCAATTGCTGGTTTATTGTCACGGGCTCAGGTAAATTTTTCCGTAATGTGGCCCTTGATCCTGCCGACAGTCTGGCACTGCTGCAAGTGGATGAAAAAGGATTATCATTCAAAATTCAATGGGGACTGGTGAACGGCGGCGTGCCGACCTCCGAACTGGCCTCGCACTTCCAATCGCACAGTGTGCGTAAGCAGGTTACGGCGGGCGAAGACCGGGTCATTATGCATTGCCATGCCACCAACTTCATGGCATTAAGCTATGTGGTTGAATTGGATGCGGCGCGGTTTACCCGTTTGTTATGGGAAGGCAGTACCGAATGTCTGGTGGTATTTCCACAAGGGGTGGGGATTGTGCCGTGGATGGTGCCGGGAACTGACGGTATTGGTGAAAAAACCGCCGAACAGATGCAATCTCATACACTGGTGATGTGGCCATTCCACGGTATCTTCGCGACAGGACCGACGCTGGATGAAACCTTTGGCTTGATCGACACGGCGGAGAAATCCTCAGAGGTGATGGTAAAGGTGATTGCCATGGGCGGTATGCGGCAAAGTATCACTACGTCACAGCTGATCGCTTTGGGTGAACGTTTCGGTGTTACCCCCTGGGCGGCCGCATTAGATGTGGAGTCTGGTTATGTATCGTAAAGCGTTTGTCATGCAGGTTTACCCCGGTTGTCATGCGGAGTACCAGCAGCGTCATACGCCCATTTGGCCTGAACTGGCGCAAACACTGAAAAGCCATGGCGCACAGAATTACAGCATTTTTCTGGATGAAGAGCGTCATCTGCTTTTTGCGTATGTGGAGATCGAATCGGAAACTCGCTGGCAGGCAGTGGCGCAAACGGATGTTTGTCAACGCTGGTGGTGCTCAATGCAAGCGTTGATGCCATCCAATGCCGATAGCAGCCCGGTGAGCCACGAACTCAAACCGGTATTTCACCTGCCTTAATCAGCCGCAGACTGCAAGGGCAATACTTGCCCTTGCAGTAAAAGTGATGTTATCAGGCGGTTTTCTTTGTCGTGATCTGGCAAACACCCGCCAGCATCGGCCATAACTGCATCATGGTATCAATAATGCCATCCAGTTCTTCCCGGGTGGCGCCTTCGCGCGCGCGCACGGACATTCCTTGCAGGACACAGGTTAAATATTTTGAGAGTGCGCGGGTGTCGGTGGCGGCGCTTAACTCACCTTTAACCTGACGTTCAAGCAGAAAAGCCTCCAGCGTTTCTTCTTGCGAATGATGTTTGGTTTTTAGCATCTCGGCAATTTCACCTGAAGAGGCGGAGAGCACGGTTGAGGTGCAGATAAAAAAACATCCAGCCGGTTTTTCTCGATCAGTAAAACAGGCTGCAGTAGAGCGAAAGTAGTTTTCAATCCCTTTAGCGACACAGCTCTCCGGACAGGCCAGTGCGGCATTGCGTTGCGCGGTGAATTTCTCGATGTAGCGATGCATCACGGCACGGAATAACCCCTCTTTATTCTCAAATTCCGCATACAGCGTGGGGGCTTTTGCGCCTGTCGCGTTGACTAAATCTGACAACGAGGTTGCTTCATAACCGTGAGCCCAGAACAACTCAAGCGCCTTATCCAGGGCGGCTTCGCGATCAAACAGTTTCGGTCTACCGCGACCTTTTTTCACACAGAGGTCTTGATTGATAGTCATATGTCCTCGCTTAACCTCAACGGCACAACAAATTAATTATCGGTCATTATAAAAACGATTAGGCCCGAATGTCGAGGTGCATTGCATGCGCGGGATAACAATTCAATACATTGGGTAAACGGGCGGGTGAGGTGAAAAGTAAAGCACCCAGTTTTTAGATTTTAATTAGCTTTAAATCAATGAGTTAACAATTAAATTAACGATCATTAAAAAATAAAGTTGACCGCCACCTGAGAAGAGGATTAGTATTTGTTTATCGATCGTTAATTAAATAACGATGCAGACAACCGAATTATTCTATAGATAGAGAGAACGCATCATGAAAAACGTAAAAATTGCTATTGCCGCTATTGCCTTGTCAACGTTGTCTTTTGGTTCTTTTGCCGCTGAGCTTGTTAACCACATACCAGACGATCAAGTTCGAGTTGGTGTAGTTTCTGCTTCAGAAAGCAGTGACTTGTCTTCACTGACTGCCCAGTTAAAGACAAAAGCTGATGCCGCCGGGGCGAAATCATTTCGTATCACGTCAACCTCAGGCCAAAACAAATTGCACGGTACGGCGGTTATTTACCAGTAAGTCTGTTTTGTTGCTGCATCTCCCACGTTGCCGTTCTGTGACAACGTGGAAGTTAATGGGTATTGCGTAAAAAATTAAGGATCTCATCATGAAAAACATCAAATACGCCATCGCTGCTTTTGTATTAAGTAGTGTGTCATTTGCCGGTTTTGCCGCCGAACAAGTAAATGTTGTTCCGGTTGATCAACATAAGGTAGGGGTTATCAGCGCCATCGCAGGCACCAATCTGACCTCTCTGGAAAATCGCCTGGCAGAAAAGGCAGAATCCGCGGGTGCAAAGTCTTTTCGTATTACATCGACTACAGGTAACAACAACCTGCATGGCACCGCGGTGCTGTATAACTAACAGTCCTATGACAGGGTCTGATTTGTCCATAAATTAAGCAGGGCTTTAAATAACGATAATTGTTATGTTATAACGTAACAATTAATGCTGTTATTTGAGGCCTTTTTTATGTCAACTGTTCTGAATGAAACTTTTCATCGCCTGCCTGTTACCGTGCTGTCGGGGTTTCTCGGCGCCGGTAAAACCACCTTGCTGAATCATATACTTAATAATCGTGAAGGGCGTCGTGTGGCCGTCATTGTCAATGATATGTCTGAAGTGAATATTGACGCCGCACTGGTTCGTGACGGCGGTGCGGCACTGTCCCGCACAGATGAAAAACTGGTCGAGATGAGCAATGGCTGTATCTGTTGTACGTTGCGTGAAGATCTGCTGATTGAGGTAAATCGACTGGCCAGAGCCGAAAAATTCGATCATTTGGTGATTGAATCGACCGGTATTTCGGAACCTTTACCCGTTGCTGAAACTTTCACCTTTGCTGATGACGATGGCGTTAGTCTTTCAGCGGTAGCCCGGCTTGATACCATGGTCACGGTGGTGGATGCATGGAATTTCCTGCGTGATTATCATTCCAGTGAAGGTTTACAGGCGCGTGGAGAATCACTGGGCGATAAGGACGAACGCACCGTCGTTGATCTGCTGATTGAACAAATCGAATTTTGCGATGTGCTGGTGTTGAATAAAATTGATTTGATCGACGAAGTTGAGCGTAAAAAATTGCTGGCGATTTTACATAGCCTGAACCCGCGGGCGAAAATTGAGCTGACGGAATTTGGACAAGTATCGCTGGCAAAGGTACTGAACACCGGATTATTTGATTTTGACGAAGCAGCGCAGGCGCCAGGTTGGTTGCAGGAATTGCGCGGCGAACACACGCCAGAAACGGAAGAGTATGGTATTAAAAATTTCGTCTATCGGGCCCGTCGTCCGTTTCACCCGCAACGTTTCTGGCATGTACTGTCTGCACCTTTAGCTGGAGTTGTGCGCTCAAAAGGTTATTTTTGGCTGGCAAGTCGCCCGCAGTTTGCTGGTAACTGGTCCCAGGCTGGCGGCGTTTCGCGTCAGGCAATGGCAGGAATGTGGTGGGTCAGTGTCCCGAGAGAGCGATGGCCGCAAGACAGTGAGTCACTTGCCATTATTGCAGATAACTGGGTTGATGGTTTCGGCGATGCGCGCCAGGAATTGGTCTTTATTGGTGTTGATATGGATGAAGCCCTGCTACGCGCGCAACTGGATACGGCGTTACTCTCGGACGATGAACTGCTGCTGGGGACGCAGGGCTGGACAACATTTACTGACCCGGTTCCTCAATGGTTTACAGAATAACCTGTCGTGCGGCATGTCTGACCGGATACGGTCGCTGGCGTTATATTGACAAAGGAAATCGCCCGGCTGGAATAGCGGGGCGATTTAACCTCCGCAACGATTAACTGTTATCGTGTAGTTGCGGGTAACGGCGAAAAATATATATGCACCAGAATAAGGCCAGTAACCCCAGTGTTGCGCCGATATTGCCGATATCCGCCATCTGCAAATGCAGACTTACCTGATTGCCAAGCAGCGCACCAGCACCGATACCAATATTGTAAATCCCTGAGAACAGCGACATGGCGACATCGGTGGCATCAGGCGCCAGCGTGAGGACGCGAACCTGCATCGCCAGGTTAATCATCATGATTGCCATGCCCCAGACAATACAAAGCAGCGACACGCTTAGCGGGTGGGTCGCGGCAAAGAACAGCAATCCCATCGACAGGGTTACCATACTGATGGCGCTCAGGAGTAACCCGGAAGGAAATTTATTCCCCAGTAAACTGAACGCCATGCTACCGAGAATGCCGGCAGCACCAAAGATCAGAAGCAAAAAGGTGGTAAAGTTTTCGCCTTGCCCGGCAATATTTTGCATAAATGGTTCGATATAGCTGTAAGCCGTATAATGTGCGGTAACCACTAAGGTGGTCAGTAAATAGATACTGACCAGCGCCGGGCGTTTAAATAATACCGGCACGCTGCTGAGGGAACCGGAATGCTCGCTGGGCAATTTGGGCAATAATTTTGTCAGCATCAGCATCGCGACCAGGGCGGCAACGCCAATCACACCAAACGTGATACGCCAGCCAAGATATTGTCCGATAATGCGCCCAATCGGTACGCCCAACACCATTGCCAGGGCGCTGCCGGTCGCCAGCATGCTCAGTGCCTGCGTTTTCTTGCCCGCCGGAGCGACGCGAATGGCCAGTGAGGCGGTGATCGACCAGAAAATAGCGTGGGCCAAAGCAACACCGATACGAGAAATCACCAGTGAGTAAAAATTCCACGACAGCAATGAGAGAACATGGCTGAGGATAAACAACAGGAAAATGGCGCTCAGGAGGCGGCGACGTTCAATTTTTCGCGTGGCAAGCATGAGTGGCAACGACATAAGCGCCACAACCCAGGCATAGATAGTGATCATGATGCCGACATCGGCGGTTTTCATGTCGAATGAAGTAGCGATGTCAGACAGTAATCCTACCGGTACAAATTCCGTGGTGTTAAAAATAAATGCTGCGACAGCCAGTAAAACGACACGTAACCACGCCGTTTTACGCGAAACAGGTTTTGATTGCATGCAAATTAACTGATGATTAAAAGTTCAGGGTGGCCCTGCAACACTCACAGGATAAAAGGTGATCTTCATCACACATAATAGGTGTATTGTGTTTTATTTAGCGGCTGAGTGAAACAGGAAAACGAAAAAAAATAGCATTTTTATAACGATCTATGGTTTTTTGATGTTTTGTTGTCACTTGAGTCAGTTCCATGGGCATATTGCTCTGCAATACGTGTTTAGCAGAGAGTGAGTCCCACGCCGCTCCGAAACGCTGCATTTTTGCTTCCGCGTGAAATGGAACGGATCCGAACTGACTGCTACTCAGACAGTGGTCGGTTATTTACCGTCGTTGCAAGGTGATAGCGATCAGGCACACAGACAATGTGCAGGATGAGGCGTATAGCTGAGCCAGTGTCACGGCCTTCGTTTTGCTTATTTGTGTTTGTCAGCATGGCGGAATCACCTTGCAAGCCATGTAAAAAATTGCGTATGCAGGGCTTCTGCCTGCGGTTTGCTTCTAAAAAGCCGGTGCCCTTGTTATATTATTGCTGGTTGATGATTCACTGCTGCGGCCTGAAAATGAAGACTTACCGCAACCCAGGATGATGAAATGTTAGATTACCGCTTCCCGACAGCGTTACAGATGGTGCTTAGCGTAGCTATGGCGGAACGATTGGGCAAACGCTCAACCAGCGCCCTTTTAGCGTATTGTCTGGAAGCTAATCCCAGTTTTATTCGTAAATTGATGGTTCCACTTACACGCGACGGTATTATCATCTCGACGCTAGGTCGTACTGGCGCGATTCGCCTTGGTCGCCCGGCCAATAACATTACATTGCGCGACATTTATATTTCCGTCATTGAAGACAAAAAGCTTTGGGTAGCGCGACCTGATGTACCGGCGCGTTGCGTGGTCAGTGCAAACGCTTGTTGGTACTTTAAGTCTATCGCCAGTGAGGCAGAAAAAGCGTCGCTTGAGGTCCTGGCGCGGCGCACGGTGGCGGATGCTCTGGATGAACTGAAAAAAGGCGATACCAGTGGATGCCGGGATTTTCCGGACATTCAATCGGACATACTGTGCGGGAAAGGGCGCTAATACCCGAACGAAGTATCGGAAAGGGCGCGCACCAATGCGCTGGCGTCCCACCTCCCGACAGGTTGAGCGTATCGCTACGTCATATTATGGCGTTTTAGTTTGTGCGGCGAGGGCCAATAACAGCGCGCGCCGCGTTATTTACATTGATTACGCTTTACCAAAGGTGACATCCAGCGTCATGGCATCAGTATGACGCATCGGGTTTTCTCCCTCGGGGAGTTGATCATCATTGGGGTGCATATAGGTCATGCCGGTGCCCAGTTTGTCGCTCATAAACTGACCGCCCTGGTTCATCTTATCTGTTGAGCCATCATAATAACCCGCAATAGTTTTGTTACCGGCGGAGTCACTGGAAACGATGTTGTCGGGTGCGCTATCGGCAATGCTTTGTTTATCACCGATTTCAAAACCGTTGTTATCCGTTGCATAGATTGATGCGTTGCGGCCATCAATATCGCTGGTGTTGACGAAACCGTTATAGAACTCGAGACGGCTGGCGTCATCTTTATAATTTCCGTCGCTATCCGCCTGCTTGAGCAGACCAGTGAAATCATTTTCGTAGTGCATCTGTCCTGTCTGTCCTGGTTTAAGCGTCATCTGATCGGTTAACTGATTGTCTTTGTTGAACTGGCCGATCGTAATATCATGGTCTTGGCTGTTGGTCACATTAAATGTACGTGGCCCGCTGCCGGCAGAAGGGCCGTCCCCCACGGATGATGATGTATTATTGGCATTTACCGACGAGCCAGTGCTATCAGTAGTTGCTCCGGCGGTGGTATCGCTGGGTGTGGTCTGAGTCGATATTGGGGTTGGTGTCGACGTCGACGGCGTTGTTTCCCTGGTCTGGGGATCCGTCGTTGTGGTGGCAGGGCTGGTGCTGGTTGCGGATGTCGGGCTAACGCTATCTCCGGAGGTAGGGGTGGCGCTGGTTGCGGATGTCGGGCTAACGCTATCTCCGGAAGCAGGGGTGGCGCTATTTCCTGAAGTGGGGCTGGTGCTTGTTTGATCCTGCTGTTGCAACGATTGAGAAATTGCCGCTTTAATCCGTTCAATCAGGTCGCGTATCAGCGCCATTAACTCGTCGTTGCTGGTGCTCTGGCTGTTATCCTGAACATTGTTGGTGGTTGGTTGTCCGGATGAATTGCCAAAATTGATCGCCTGAGTATTGTCGGATTGTTGAAAATTAACCGCACCACTATTACCGGTTTGATTACCGACACCCTGGCGATCCAGCGGCTGGATGCCCGTGTTTCTGTCATTTTGTTCATAGTCGTTGCCGGTGTTGTTATACGGCAAGACGGGTGTAGATGAATTAAGCATTCCGACCGACATAGGTAACTCCTCAGGAGTAACTGAACTGAAGCTAAGTGGTAATGGCGTGGCGGTAGTTCCCTCTGCAGGGTGAAATTAGTTTGATTGCCAACAAGACAAACCATACATCGACAAGCCTGTTCGGTGAGATGTCTGGCTTACGTTGCTCTTTCGCTGTCAGATAAGATTTACTGCAACAGAGAGCCAATAATAAAACTTGCAATGTATTAAAAACTCAGTCACCGTAAAATGTAACTAATACAGATACTATTATAGTTGATTAGCGTGACAGGAGAGATGAGATGAGCAGCAACACATTCATTCGCGATCTACTTGACTGGATCGACAGCAATATTGAGGGAAGGCTGGATCTCAATACTGTCTCTGAACGTGCTGGCTATTCCAGGTGGCACTTGCAACGGATGTTCAAGGCGCATACCGGTTATCCTCTCGGCGAATATATTCGCCGCCAGAAACTGAAAAAATCCGCGGACCGGCTTACCAGCAGCGACGAACCGATTTTTAATGTTGCTATGTCGCTGGGCTTTGATTCGCAGCAATCCTTCAACCGTAGCTTCAAGCGTCAATATGGCCAGACACCCGGCGCATGGCGGCGGCGTGAGGGACATCAGCCAACGAAATGCCTGCACTCTTGAGTTGAACGGAGCCGGGCAGTATTGGCATTCCCGCCCGTAACGTAAACCTGTTATATTCAGCACACTCAATAGTTTGTCATCAGGTACAGTGTGATGTCTAAAATGCGCTGGTTTATGGTTGTGATGGTGCTGGTTGCCGCGGCGGTGGGGCTGAAACCGCATTTCAGCCCCACCGGGTCTCCGCAGGCATCGCCAGCGCTCAATCAGCAACGTCAGGAGGACATCACTGCACTCACTGACGCTCATCGCGTCGCCAGTTACCTGCAACAGCACCAACGTTTGCCTGGTTATTACCTGACTAAAAATCAGGCGCGCCATCAGGGCTGGCAGGCCAGCCAGGGAAATTTGTGTGATCGCCTGCCGGGGATGGCCATTGGCGGCGATCGTTTCGCCAATCGGGAAGGGAATTTACCCATCAGGCAAGGGCGGCAATGGTATGAAGCGGATGTCAATTATCAGTGTGGTCATCGTAATGCTGATCGCTTACTTTACTCCAGCGATGGCATGATTTTCCTGACACAGGATCACTATCGTCATTTCACCCGGCTGGATAAATGATGCTGAACATGACTTTTGACTTTTCTCATATTATTGATCGCGCAGATTTTTATCAACAATTTGTGGCGCAAAGTCATCTTTCCATGCCCTTTGGCGCCAACCTTGACGCATTGTGGGATGCGCTAACCGGGGACATCATTTTACCGGCGCACATTACACTGAAACATCTGGCGTACCATCCCCACCGTGACGTCTTCTCCGCCATTGTTGAGGTCCTGGTGGAAGCGGAATGCGCGTTGCAGGGCGAACTCATCCTCGAACAGAATTAACGCCGTCCTTAGCGTGTGCCTCCCCGTTCGGGCAGCGAGAAAATCAGTTGTACCAGCACACCGCCGATCAATCCCCAAAAGGCGGCGCCGATCCCCAGTAAACTCACCCCGGAAGCGGTGATCAGAAAAGTAATCAAGGCCGCATCCTGTTGACTGCGATCACTCAGCGCTCGTTGAATACTGCCCGACAGCGTGGTAAGCAGAGCCAGGCCGGCAAGTGTATGTATAAATACGGCGGGTAAGGCGGTCAGCAACAGCCCCACGACGGCGCCAAATACCCCAGCCAGTAAATAGCCGATCCCGGCGATGGCGCTGGCCAGATAGCGCCGGCGGGGATCCGAATGAACATCATCACCCATACATATAGCCGCAGTGATCGCGGCAACACAGACAGAGAATCCGCCCAACGGAGAAAGCAGCAACGCGACCAGTCCGGTCCAGCTCATCAGTGAGGAAACCGGAGGGTGATAGCCATGGGCTTGTAACGTGGCTATCCCGGGGGCATTTTGCGACGCCATGGTCACGAGGAAATAGGGGACGCCAACCCCCAACAGCGTGGCGAAAGTGAAATGAGGTGGGATCCACTGCGGCAAAGCGAAGGTGATCGCCTGCAACCTGAGGTGAATTGTGCCCTGCAGTGCCGCAATTCCCCAGCCGCTGAACAATGTCAGCACAATGGCATAACGTGTGCAGTAACGTCGACAGCCTAAATACACCAGACACATGCCGCCGCACAGGGTGAAGTTCAGCGCAAAGGCGCTAAATACATCAAGGCCAAAGCGTAGCAGAATACCCGCCAGCATCGCCGCCGCCAGCGTTGGCGGGATCTTGCTCATCAAACGAGCGAATAAACCGGTGATGCCGCAAAGAAAGATCAAGGCATTGGTAAAGATAAACACCCCAATCGCTTCATTGACTGATGAGCCGGAAAAACTGGTGGCCAGCAATGCGGCGCCCGGTGTTGACCAGGCGGTCAACACCGGCATGCGATAGTACAGCGAAAACCCCAGCGTGGTCATTCCCATAGCAATACCGAGCGTACAAAACCAGCCGCTAATTTGTTGCGTGGAAGCGCCGGCCGCTGTAGCCGCCTGAAAGATAATTGCCGCAGAACTGGTATAACCTACCAATACCGCCACAAAACCGGCAATAACGCCGGGTATTTCCAGTGAAGGAGAAGGTAAGGAGGACGGGGATGGCATGATAAACTCCGGCTTGTGCGCAATAACGCACAATGTATCCTTGTGCGTTATTGCGCACAAGTGGTTATACTCATGCCAGAGGGGAAAGGAATAATAATGCAACAACTGAATCAACATCTGGCGCACACATTAAAATGGTTGCGTACAGAGCGACAGTGGAGCCTGAGCCAGGCGGCGCAACACACGGGTGTCAGTAAAGCGATGCTGGGGCAAATTGAGCGCGGCGAATCCAGTCCCACGGTAGCCACATTGTGGAAGATTGCCACGGGTTTTAATGTTGCCTTTTCTGTCTTTCTGGCGTTGCCTGAAACGCCAGCACCAGCCTTGCCACAGCGTAACAGCACGTGCGCCATGTTCAGCCAGGATCAGGCCGATATGTGTGTGACTCCCTTGTTTCCCTACGATGCTCGCTTAGGATTCGACCTGTTTGTCATTGATTTTGCCCCCGGCGCGTTAAGCGAATCCTCCCCCCATGAAGCCGGCGTTATCGAACATGTTATCGTTCTTGAAGGGGAACTGGAATTGGTGGTCAACGGTCACGGCTACCATCTTAATGCCAGTGAAGCGTTACGTTTTCAGGCGGATGTGCCGCATGGCTACCATAATCGCACCTCGCAGCGGGTGCGTATTCATGATCTGATTCACTACCCCGTGCCGGGCGCAGTCAGTTAACCCTCAGGGATGCCAGATAGCATCGCGAACATTAATCGCTCGTGGCAGCAGCCCCAGGGCAAAAAAACGGTCGGCGATGGTTTGTTGGTTGCGGATCACCTGTATATCCATTTCACGCGTCTGGTGGTTACGGCGCATCAGTGCCTGCTCCAGCGACAGCACCGGCATGCCCAATTCTGTCGCCAGGCATTGTGCGGCTTCCTGACGCTGAGTATCAATATAGTGACCGGTTTGTTGCAATGCATTGAGTAACAAGGTGATGATATCACCGTGATGGTTGGCGAATTCGCGGCGCGCCAGATAAAATTGCTGGTTCAGTACCCGCTGGCAACCGTCGGCAATCACTCGCAACGCACCATTGCCTTCTGCTTCGCTCAACAGTGGGTCCCACATCATCCAGGCGTCAATCGCCTGATAATCACTCGGCGTGAGTGGATATTTGGGCGGGGCATAAACCACTTTTACGTCGCTAAAATTCAGTCCGACCTCATCCAGCATCTGCACCAACAGATAATGCACATTTGAGCCTTTATTTACCGCGATCCGTTTACCGCGCAGGTCAGTCAGTGTCTGGATCGGACTGTCTGCAGTCACCACCAGCGCCACGCTTTGTGGCGCCGGTGGCTCATAAGCAATGTACACCAGTGCATGACCGCTGGCCTGAGCGAAAATTGGCGGGACTTCTCCGGTAGTACAGAAATCAATCTCATCGTTACTCAGGGCATATAACAGTTGGGGCCCGGCCGGGAACTCACTCCACAGCACACTAATACCCAACTTACTAAACTGGGTTTCCAGGCTTTGTCGTGCTTTTAGCACGCCCAGATTACCAAATTTTTGATAGCCAATACGTAACTGCCGTTCCTGGTTGGCAGGCGTGCTGGATGCGCTATGCGTTGCTGATTGAGCGCTGATTTTTTGCCGGCTTTTAATCACACCGAGATGGGCCAGTTGAGTGCGAAAGCTGTGGCGGCTAATGCCCAGTAATGTGGCCGCCTGTTGTTGATTACCGCCACTGAGCAATAGTGCATTATGTACCAGCGCATGCGTCATACGCTGGTACAACTGATTGGCTCCCTGTGTCAGTTGCTGACGGATAAAATGGTCGATCACACTATCATCGGCATCTGCCGGTGTGCTGACGGACGGGGCTGGCAGGCGCAACTGACCGGGGTCGATGAGTGCCTCTTTGCTCAGCAATATGGCGTTGTGTAAGGTATTTTCCAGTTCTCTCACATTGCCTGGCCAGGAGTACGTCATCAGCATAGCCAGCGCGTCAGGCGTTAGCTGTGACAGTGGACGACCGGTCCGGTGGGCATACAGCACCAGGAAATGCTCGGCCAACAGCGGAATATCCTCCCGTCGCTGACGCAAAGGCGGCAGGGTGACGGCGGCGACATTAAGCCGATAAAACAGGTCGGCACGAAACCGTTTTTCCCGAATGGCGGCAGTTAAATCTACATGCGTGGCGGCAATAACGCGCACATTAACGTGCAGAGTCTGGCGTGAACCAACGCGAGTAATCTCGCGTTCCTGCAACACCCGTAATAATTTCACCTGTAAAGAGAGACTCAGCTCGCCAATTTCATCCAATAATAACGTGCCCCCATCAGCGGCTTCAAACCAGCCCTGATGGGTTTGTAACGCGCCGGTAAATGCCCCTTTTTCATAACCAAATAATTCAGCTTCGGCCAGGCTTTCGGAAAGCGCACCACAGTTAACGGCCAGAAATGGTTGATGCTGGCGCAGGCTATGGTGATGTAAGTAGCGGGCAACCACCTCTTTGCCGGTACCTGTTTCACCGATGATCAGCACGGTAGCATCGGTGGGGGCCAGGTGATCAAGCAGACTCTGAATGGCTCGTGATGCAGGATCAATCAATACGGGTTTATCACCCATCCGGGGATGTGGATTTTGCATAACGGCAACTCCTGATATAACAGCGATAAAATCTTAGCCTGATGTCGGGAGCGGCGCGAGGGAGGTAATGCTCGCGGTTGTTGCAAATGCGACAGCTTGCTGGCAGGAACTGTCGCATTTGCAACAATGCGCAGCAGATATGATACCTATAACCTATTGATAAAAAACACGTTAATAAGCAACGTCACCTGGCATGCTTTTCGCTAACAGGGTTATAACCAAATTTAAATATTACTTCTACAAATAACAGATATGGTTATATAGGAAATGCATATGGCTGAAGCAACGCACGAAAAAATCAATGTTTTCTGGTTTCTTCCCACCCACGGTGACGGGCGTTATCTGGGCACTTCGCAGGGAGGACGCCCCGTTGATTTACCCTATTTACAACAAGTGGCTATCGCGGCCGATAACCTCGGTTACTACGGGGTATTGATTCCAACCGGGAAGAGTTGTGAGGATTCGTGGCTGGTGGCTGCCGCACTGGCGCCGATAACGCGCAATTTACGCTATCTGGTGGCGGTACGTCCGGGTTTGCAGCCGCCTTCACTGGCAGCACGCATGGCCGCCACGCTGGATCGTTTATCGGGTGGTCGTTTGTTGATCAATGTGGTGACAGGCGGCGACCCGGTAGAAAACAAAGGTGATGGGATTTTTCTCAGCCATAGCGAACGTTATGAAGTGACGAAAGAGTTTCTCACTATTTTTTCCCGCCTGTTGCAAGGCGAAAAGGTTGATTTCAGCGGCAAACATTTGCGCGTTGAAGGCGCGGAGATCCTGTTCCCGCCAGTGCAAGAGAATGGACCGCCGATCTATTTTGGCGGGTCATCGCCTGCGGCTATTGACGTTGCGGCGAAGCAGGTCGATACCTGGCTCACCTGGGGAGAACCGTTGCCGCAAGTAGCCGAAAAGATTGCGTTGATGCGAAAGCATGCCGCTGCCGAGGGGCGTGAACTGGAATATGGCATTCGTTTGCATGTCATCGTCCGCGAAACTGAAGAAGAGGCCTGGGCCGCGGCTGACCGGCTGATTTCCCACCTGAGTGAAGAGACCATTGCCGCCGCGCAAAAAGTTTTTTCCCGCATGGACTCCGTCGGCCAGGCGCGCATGAGTGCGCTACATAACAGCGGTTCACGCGAGGCATTGGTTATCGGGCCTAATTTATGGGCGGGTATTGGCCTGGTACGTGGCGGGGCAGGCACCGCACTGGTAGGAAATCCGCAACAGGTGGCGGACCGTATTCGTGAGTACCAGGCGTTGGGGATAAAGAATTTTATTTTTTCCGGTTATCCTCATCTGGAAGAGGCTCACCGTTTTGCTGATCTGGTGATGCCATTACTGCCACTGGAGCAGTCATCAAGACCGCGAAAAAACTTTATTAATACCGGGCCCTTTGGTGAAACCATCGGGGGAGATCAACGCCCGCAGAGCCAGGCCAGCGCCAGTTAAGCCTGGATGATGACAGTAATAGCAGCGAAAACGGAGTCAGCATGGCGCAACAACATGTGGTGATTATTGGTGGCGGATTTAGTGGTACTGCGCTGGCGATCCATCTGGCGCGTCAGGCTCGTCATCCACTTGATATCACCGTGGTTGAACCTCGAACACAACTGGCACAAGGCGTAGCTTATTCCACTACCGATCCGGCACATCGCATTAATGTGCCGGCGAAGAAGATGCAACTTTCAACCGCGGAACACGGTGATTTTGATCTCTGGTACCGGCGGCAGAGTGCTTTAAACCAGGACCGTGCCGCACAGTGGGAAGATGGTAACGTTTATCCGCAACGCGCGATGTTTGGTCGTTATATTGCGGAGAAATTTGCCGAAGCCGCGTGCTTTTCGCCAGCGACACTGCGTCATCTGTGTGATGAAGCAATACAGTTGGAAGACAATCGGGTGACTACGGCGGGAGGTATAACCTTGCACGCCGATGCGGTGGTGTTAGCTATCAGCCATCCGCCGCCTGCGCTTCCGGCGCAGGTCGCGCGGGCACTTAGCGGACATCCCGCACTGATTGCCAATCCCTGGCAGGAAAATGCACTTGCTGCGGTGGGAAAGCAGGATCGGGTTGCCATTATCGGGAGTGGATTGACGATGGCCGATAATGTCGCCTCATTGCAGCTTCGCGGTCATCGTGGCGCCATTGTCGCGTTCTCACGTCATGGTCTGTTGCCGCGACCGAATGCTACCGGTGATATCCCCGCCTGGTCGTTGAGCGAATTTATCAATGTGACGTTGTCACCCAGGCAATGGCTACGGCTGGTGCGCCAACAGGTCAAACTGGCGGCAGAGCAACACATTCCCTGGCAAGCGGTACTGGATGAGGTGCGCGGCCGAGGACAACAAATCTGGCAACAATTCACGTTGCGGGGACAACAGTGTTTTCTGCGCCATTTGCGCGCCTGGTGGGATGTTCATCGTTATCGCATTGCGCCGCAAGTGAGTCAGTTGCTGGCGGAGAAACAACAACAGGGCACATTGCAGATACTGGCGGCCCGCTTGCGCAACCTGACGCCTGATGGCGACCAGGCACGGCTTACATTGCAACAGCGCAATGGCACGCAGTGGTTTGGGCGCGTTGATAAGGTCATTGTTACCACCGGTCCTTCTCACGCGGGTCTGACGGAAAGCCAGCCACTGTTATACGCGCTGCGCCAGCGCGGCGCCATTCAGGCCGACCCGCTGGGGCTGGGTTTTCTGGTCACGCCGCAATCAGAGGTGATAGATCAACAGGGCAACGCCAATCCACGCCTGCTGGTGGTCGGGCCCGCCGCGCGCGGGCGCTTTGGTGAACTGATGGGGCTACCGCAGGTGGCTGAACATGCCGAGGCCGTGGCGCAGCACGTGCTGGCTGCCCTTATCAGTCGCCAGGGGGAACGATGTCCGGTCGCATTCTGACGCTTTAATCATCACGCATCGGGGTGTCGTTGTGCACCCCAACATCTGAAATAGTCACAATAACGACAATCCGGTCGGGCTTAGCCGTGGCCAGGATTTGCTGTGGAGAGCGCTATGTCATCGCAACGTGAAATTCGTTTAAATGCTTTTGATATGAATTGTGTGGGCCATCAGTCGCCAGGATTATGGGCGCATCCTCGTGATCGCTCATGGCAGTATAAAGATCTGGCGTACTGGACGGATCTGGCGCAGCTACTGGAACGTGGCAAATTTGATGGTTTGTTTATTGCCGATGTGCTCGGTGTATATGATGTGTTGAACGGTAATAGTGATGCGGCGATTCGCCAGGCAACTCAGGTACCGGTCAACGATCCGCTGGCACTGGTAACGCCGATGGCGCTGGTGACCGAACATTTGGGATTCGGCTTAACCGCCTCGCTCTCGTTTGAACATCCCTATCCCTTTGCCCGGCGTTTGTCCACGCTTGATCATCTGACAAAAGGGCGTATTGGCTGGAATATTGTGACCTCTTATCTGGAAAGCGGTGCGCGCAATATCGGTCATCAGGCGCAAACCGATCACGATGCACGCTACGATTATGCCGATGAGTATTTGCAGGTAATTTACAAGTTGCTGGAAGGGAGCTGGGAAGAGGGCGCGATTTTACGGGATCGTCAGCGCCGCCTTTTCAGCGATCCGAGTAAAATCCATCCGATCAATCATGAAGGTTTTTTTTTCCGGGTTCCGGGCATCCATCTCTGTGAGCCTTCCCCGCAACGCACACCGGTACTTTATCAGGCTGGCGCCTCGAGCCGGGGTAAACAGTTTGCCGCAGAACATGCGGAATGCGTCTTTGTCGCTGCACCGTCCAAAGTGCTGTTAAAGAAAACCGTGGCGGATATTCGTCGCCGCGCCGCTGAAGCCGGACGTGACCCGCACAGTATTCTGATTTTTAACCTGCAAACCGTGATCGTCGACGAAACCGACAAACAGGCACAGGCGAAATGGCAAGAGTACAAATCCTGGATCAGCTATGAAGGCGCGCTGGCGCTGATTTCTGGCTGGACCGGGATCGACTTCGGGCAATATCAACCGACTCAGGTGCTGAAGCATTTGCACACCAACGCGATTCAGTCCGCAGTAGAAACCTTCTCCACGGCGGACCCAAATCGCCAGTGGACAGTGCAGGGGCTGGCTGACTGGGTCGGCATCGGCGGATTTGGCCCGCTGATAGTGGGCAGTGCGCAAACCGTCGCCGATGAATTACAACAGTGGGTTGAAGAAACCGATGTGGATGGTTTTAACCTGGCCTATGCCGTAACCCACGAAACCTTCAGCGATGTAGTGAGCTGGCTGATCCCGGAATTGCAAAAACGCGGCGTGTTTAAGCACGAGTATGCGCCAGGCACCTTACGGGAAAAATTGTTTGCCCAGGGACCACGTCTGAGTGCGCCGCATCCGGGGGCAACGTACCGCTATTCGGCAGAGAATCACCGCGTGAACCCGTCAGCAGGAGCGCTGGTACGATGATTGAAATTGATACGCTGTATCAACATTACCGGGCGCCGGGGGGCGGTAACATCCCTATTTTGAACGGGATTTCATTGCAGGTTCCCAGCCGCTCTATTACCGCTGTCGTCGGGCCCAGCGGCGCGGGGAAATCGACACTGGCCCGGTGTATCAGCTTGCTGGAAAAGCCGAGCAGCGGCCATATTCGGGTTAATGGCCAGGATTTGTCGCTGCTTTCGGGTAAGGCGTTACGCCATGAGCGGCGTGCCATTGGTACAGTGTTTCAATCCCCGACGCTATTGCAACGAAAAACCGCCTGGCAAAATATCGCCTTGCCTTTGCATTATCTGGGTGTGGTGCCGTGGGTGATTGATCAACGTGTGGCCACCTTGCTGGACGCGGTGGGACTGAGTCATAAAGCACAGGCGTTTCCCGCCCAACTTTCTGGTGGACAGCAACAACGGATAGCGATTGCCCGGGCGCTGGCGCTGCGACCGACGGTATTACTGGCTGATGAAGCAACGTCCGGGCTCGATCCCACCGCGACCGACACCATATTGCAATTGCTGAAACAGTTGCGTGACGAATTTGGTCTCTCGATCATCTTAATTACCCATGAAATGGATGTGGTACGGCATGGGGCAGATGCGGTCGCAGAGATTCGGGAGGGACGGATTACCCGGTACGGTAAGGTACGGGAATTGTTGGCTGAACCGGATTCACCGCTCGGGCAACAGTTATTCCCGGTTCACCCGTTGCCGTCGTCAGGGCAGTTGTTATTGCGCGCCACTTACAGCGCCAGCCAGCCAGTGACGACAGACTGGATAAGCCGGGTCAGCCTGCAACTTAAGGTACACATTGCGGTGCTTGGGGCGCACATTGAACAACTTGACGGGCAGTTAGCCGGGCGTTTGCAGGTTGCGGTGCATTTTAATGACTCCCGTTGTTCGCTGGAACACTTGCTGGCGCAATTACACCTGTTGGGAATCCAGGCTGAAGTCATTGCACAGGCAGACCGGCTGCAGGAGGCGGGATGAAACAGCCTGTTGAAGTAATGAGTCAGGATACGCCATGGAGTCAGATACATACCTTGATGCTGCCCGCATACGGGGAAACCTGGTTAATGGTCGGTATCGTGATGCTGTTTGTGGTGATACTGGGCGGCGTGGTGGGCGTGGTGCTTTTTAACACCTCCGCACGCGGATTGTTTGCGCATGCGGGCATGAATCGTACGCTAAGCTGGCTGGTCAACATGGGGCGCTCACTCCCTTTTCTGGTGCTGATGGCCGCCATTATCCCGCTTACCTTCTGGCTGACCGGCACCACTATTGGCATTCCGGCTGCAGTGATCCCGATGATCGTCGCAGGCGTGCCTTTTTTTGGCCGTCTGGTGGAAAATGCGTTGCGTGAATTGCCGGCTGAAGTTACCGCCGTCGGGTTGGTTTCAGGGGGATCAACATGGCAGATCATTAGTCGAGCCCAACTGAGCGAAGCACTGCCGGCGATTGTCGCCGCCGTGACGCTTAATCTGATTTCAATGATTGAGTATTCAGCGATTGCCGGCACCATCGGCGCGGGCGGCATTGGTTATCTGGCCGTCGTGTACGGCTATCAGCGTTTTGATCATCACATCATGATCGCCACCATTGTGGTGTTGATTGCCACTATTCAGCTAATTCAATTTATTGGCGACCGCCTGGTTGCGGCGTTACGCCATCCTCAGGGAGGACGATAATTATGTCTCATCAGCCATTTGAACTTAAAAAGACCCGACGCTGGCCGTGGATCGTCGCCGCGATTTTGGTCATTATCGTGATAATCGGCGGCTGGCACGTTAGCCGTGAACAACAGCAGAGTGTGACATTTGGCAGCACGCTGAAAGTGCATTTTGAACCGGCAATGGCCGGTGAAGAGCGGCTCATTCACTATGTGGCGCAGCATATTGCTCCGGATTATGGCATTCGGCTGGAAGCTGTTGGCCTGCAGGATCCGGTGCAGGCAGATCGTGCTGTGGCGCAAGGGCAGTTTGCGGCAACGATATATCAGCATCAATGGTGGTTAAAACAGGTTGTTGATGCAAATGGCTTCGCCCTTACATCGACTATGCCGGTATTTCAGTGGGTATTTGGTATTTATTCTGACCGCTATGCTTCGGTGGCAGCCTTACCTGCCGGGGCGGAAATCGTGGTGCCTAATGACGGTGCTAATCAGGGCCAGGCATTATGGTTATTACAACGTATTGGCTTGATTGGTCTTGATCCGGCGGTTGAACCGCGCAGTGCAAAATTAAAAGACATAAAACAAAATCCCCATAATTATAATTTTAAAGAACTGGATTTATTAACCATGCCACGTGCGCTGAGTTCGGTTGATGCCGCCATTGGTTATGTTTCTCAATTTGATGCCGGTAAAGTGCCGCGTGACAAAGGCATATTATTTCCTCCGGCACCACAAACGTTTGCCTCGCAACTGGTCATTGGTACGCCTTATCTGAATGACGAAAATATCATCAAACTGAAAAAAGCGTTTGCCGACCCGCGTGTGCAACAATGGCTAAAAGAAACAGACGATCCGCGCGTGCAAGGGGTATTAGTACCGGTTTCCGCGCACGAATAAAGATTTATTCACTTGCCGCTGTTAACACTGATGACGCCGGAAGTTTGTGTCTGTGAGCCGTATTAAATAAAACCGAATTATCCCGGTTATAATTCGGTTTTAAGTGTGTAAATTTTAATTAACTTATTGATAATAAACAAAATAGTATAAGAATTTGTTGTTTGTGAAAGTCGGGAATTCATTTTATAACCGTATTCTCACCTGAAAAAATAATCGCGAGGATACAATGAGTTCATTACCAGTCGATAGCACAATAATACCGTCAACACCGGTAAGCTCGGTCAGTGATGTCGCACGATTGATTAATAACCGGAGCCAACAAAATAGTTATGCGCGGATGATTGTTTTTCTCGCGCTGGGCGGTGTTTTTCTTGATGCATACGATCTGACCACGCTTTCTTACGGTATTGATGATGTGGTGCGTGAATTTAATTTAACACCAACATTAACCGGGCTGGTCACCTCTTCTATCATGCTCGGCACTATTATGGGAAATCTCATTGGTGGCTGGCTGACGGATAAATATGGCCGTTATTCGGTGTTTATGGCCGATATGCTTTTTTTTATCGTTTCAGCGATTGCCGCCGGTCTGGCGCCTAATGTATGGGTATTGATCGGCGCCCGTTTTTTGATGGGTATTGGCGTGGGAATTGACTTACCCGTGGCGATGTCTTATCTGGCGGAATTTTCTCGTTTTGCCGGTAAGGGCAACAAAGCAGCGCGTCTGGCCGCCTGGTGCCCAATGTGGTACGCCGCCTCCTCGGTATGCTTTTTTATTATTTTCGCGCTCTATTTCCTGTTACCGCAGCAACACCTTGACTGGTTATGGCGGGCTTCTTTGTTGTTTGGCGCAGTGCCGGCATTATTGATTATCGCGGTACGCAGAAAATTTATGAATGAGTCGCCATTGTGGGCTGCTAATCAGGGAGATTTAGCGTCCGCTGTGCGTATTTTACGTGATTCTTATGGCATTCATGCCCATGAAGTTACGCCGACTGAGCAAAAAGCACCGGCGCCAAAGGTCAGTTTTCGGGTGCTGTTTCAACCGCCATACCGTGAAAGAACCCTGGTGGCAGGGGTGATGAATATCTGTATTTCCTTTGAATATACCGCGATCGCCTTTTTTCTGCCGTCGATTCTTGCGCAGTTTCTCGGCGCGGGGGTGTTTGAAACCATTTCGGCTTCGCTCGGCCTTAATGCGTTATTTGCCTTTACCGGCGGTTTGCTCGGCATGCGTTTGGCATGGAAATATCCTTCACGCCATGTGGCCATGGCTGGTTTCGCCTTGCAGTTTGTGGCGTTGGTGGCGTTGGCATTGATCGGGCATCCGCAAGCTACGCTCACGGTGGCATTGGCTATTTTGATGCTGGGCGTGTGGCTGTTTGCTGAAGGGTTCGGCCCAGGGGCGCAATTAATGATTTATCCCGCGCTGTCCTATCCAACATCGATTCGCGCTACAGGGGTCGGTTTCAGTCGTTCACTTTCCGGGATTGGCAGCGCATTGGCGCTATTTATTTTGCCCATCCTGCAAGCGGCCTATGGCACCAATATGTTCTGGATAGTTTCTCTTAGCGCCATTATCCCCATCATCTTCTTGCTGGCGGTACGCCATGAACCGACACAGCAGGACATTGACGACAATCACGATTAACGGAGCACACACATGATGACGGAATTACTCGCCACCGGTACGGATTATGCGCAACTTGCCGCCCGGTTTCGCCCTGTATTTGCACGCATTGCCGCCGGGGCCCAGGAGCGTGAATTGCAACATATTTTACCGGTGGAGCCGATCCGCTGGCTCAAAGAAGCCGGATTTGGCACGCTGCGCATCCCGCAAGAAAAGGGCGGATTTGGCGCCTCATTGCCACAATTATTTCAATTACTGACTGAACTGGCCGAAGCCGACTCCAATTTACCTCAGGCGTTGCGGGCCCATGTGGCGTTTGTTGAAGACCGCCTCAATACACCTGATACCCCGGCGCGTGATCGCTGGTTTCAGCGTTTTCGGGAAGGTGACATTGTGGGCAGTGGCTGGACGGAAATTGGTGAGGTCAGGCTGGGTGAAGTGAAGACCAAAGTGAGCCCCGTCGGTGAGCACTGGCAACTGACTGGCGACAAGTTTTACAGTACCGGGACGTTATTCGCGGACTGGATTGATGTGTTTGCGCAACGCAGTGACACTGGCAATGCGGTTATTGCGCTGGTCAGTACGCATCAGTCCGCCGTTGAGCGGATTGATGACTGGGATGGCTTTGGTCAGCGTCTGACCGGCAGCGGCACCACGCGTTTTCATCAGGCACAGGTAGACGCCAGCCATGTCTATGACTTTGCTGATCGTTTTCGTTATCAGACCGCTTTTTATCAACAGGTGTTGCTGGCAACGCTGGCGGGCATTTCTCGCGCTATCGTCCGCGATGTGACCGCCGCGGTGCAGCAGCGGCAACGCGTTTACAGCCACGGCAATGCCGGGCAGGCGCGTAATGATGTCCAGATCTTGCAGGTCATTGGCCAAATTACCAGTTGGTCATACGCCACCGAAGCGACGGTCAATCAGTCCACACAGGAGTTACAACACGCGTATGAAGCCCATCTCAGTCATGACGCGGCGTATGTGCAACAGGTGAATATTGCCGCTGAACTGGCGGCGGCCAAAGCACAGGTTATCGCCAGCGATTTGGTTCCACGTGCCGCCACTGAGTTATTTAATGCGTTGGGGGCTTCTGATACGCGGCTGAGTAAAACACTCGATCGTCACTGGCGTAATGCGCGCACGGTGGCATCGCATAACCCGGTTATTTATAAGGCGCGCAATGTTGGTGACTGGCAGGTAAATGGTAAAGAGCCTACCTTCATCTGGCAAATTGGCCGTGGTGAGGCATAAACGCAGGCAGCTACGGGGCGAGGTCTCGCCCCGTGGTGGTCATCACTTAACGGTCTTGCGACCATTTAGCTTGATTCACGTCGACATGCACCGGCAGCATGCCTATACGGGTAAACGTATCCGCCAGAGCTTGTTGCCGGGCAAATACCTCAGGATCCATACGTGTAGCGCCGTAGTTCATGCGCGTTGCCACTTTAGCCCAAATAGGCTCTGGCAGATTGGTTGATGTTGAGAGGATTTTTGTCGCCTGCGCCGGATTTTTATTGGCCCAGTCACTGAGCGAGGCCAGTTCTGCAATCACTTTTTTAGCGGTTTCCGGATAAGTGCCCGCAAATTTCCGGCTGGCAAGATAGAAGGTATAATGTGGCACCAGACCTTCAGCATTCTGAATTTGCCGTGCCTGTGCATTGGTTTCAACTTCAGCAAGGAACGGATCCCAAATCACCCAGGCATCAATGGCGCCACGCTGAAAAGCGGCACGGGCATCACTGGGCGGTAAATAAACCGGGGTGATATCCTGATAACGCAGGCCGGCTTTTTCCAGCGCGGTGACCAGCAGATAATTCACATCCGAGCCTTTATTCAGCCCCACACGTTTACCTTTCAAATCCGCCACTGTTTTAATCGGTGAATTTTGGGGTACCACAATGGCTTCTGTTTTCGGGTTTGCGGGCGCATGAGCAAGGTAGACTAAATCTGCCTGTGCTGCCTGGGCAAACGTCGGAGGTACGTCGCCAGTAGCGGCGAGATCAATACTGCCAACATTGAGCCCCTCAAGCATTTGCGGTCCGGCGGGAAATTCAACCCAGCGTACGGTGATGCCTTGTTTTTTAAAATCGCCATCCAGCGTGCCACGGTATTTTAATAATGCAAAAATATTGGCTTTCTGATAACCGATATTAAGTGTTTCTGGTTGGCTGGCAGCAAATACAACCCCACTGAACGTAGCGAGCAGTAAGGCCAGGACCGGCAGTCGGTGTATCGTGTTTTGTTTCATACAGTGTTTTACCTTCATCAGTCAGTTAATGACAATAATCCGCCGCCGCGGCGCGGAAAAAACAGGTATTACCAACGAATTAACCACCAGAAGTTGAGCGGCGTATCCGTTACAGATTGAATGACGATTATCCTGCGGTCCCGGAAGAAAAAGTGAAAAGTGTTTATTTGAATAAGATATGCGCAATGACATCAGACCGTCGGTTTTATGTGTCAGAAGAAGGAAACGGAGATGAACAGTGGCGGGCATCGCCACTGTTCATCTTTAATCAGTCGCGCATAATAACGGATTTGATTTCGGTATAATCATCAATAAAAGCGTGACCAAACTCCCTGCCGATGCCGGATCATTTTATCCCGCCGAAAGGAACCGACGGGTCGAGAAGGGTGTGCATATTGACCCAAACACGGGATATCCATCTGAGCCAAAACGTCTGCTATTCCCTCAACAGAAACGAGCTCGTCTGAAAGGTGCCGGTACTGGAGACTATCATCGAAATAAAACTCGCCAGCCTTCAGTCGTTTCCTGACTTGTCGGTACAACCAAAATTGATAACGATCGGCATGAAACGCTGTCGGCATGTCTTTTTCATCCATGATCAACAGCCAGGACCGCAGTGGCGCCGGGTGCGTAGCCGGTGGACACTCTGCCAGCGGACGCTGCGTCAACCTGGATTGCTTTAAAACACCGCTTTAACCCAGACCCGCACAGAAAGCCAGGGGCATTCGGGTGTCCGGCTTGAAAAATTCAGCGCACAAACAGCGGGCGTAAATGGCGTCCTGTATGCGTGCACTGAGTGTCAACGGCTTCCCCGCGTCGGGCCATCCGGTCGCCAGGTTTGACCCGCATTCGCTGCGCCGTATTTTGCAGGATCTTTTGGGGCATTATTTTCCAGGCCGCTTGCGTACATCGCCAAAAGGCGTGGTATCTGTCACCGCATCATCGACAAACAGGGATAACAGGCGCCTGACTTTATTCCCCCTCGATGGGGAAAATGTTTTTTAACGTGCTTGTCACTTTTGCAGCGTTTGAAGGGGATCTGACATGGCTACGTCGCCGTGAAGGGATGGCCATTGCCAGGGCGAAAGGTAAACGCCGGGAGAAAACAACCAAAGCTGTCTGATAAGCAACAGAGAGAGCTGTGCCGGATGCACGAAACCGGCCAGTATCCGATAAGCTATCTGGCTGAGTTGTTCGCGGTATCCAGACCACCAGTTTACCGAACACTTTCGCGCCATAAGCCAATTTGGGAAATCTAAAGCGAAAAAAGCAGCCAGCAGGCTGCTTTATAATATTATTTACAATCGTCGGAGATTTTTACCAGCGCGGCGTTGAAGACAGCATCGTTGTCAGAAGCAAACACAGCGATCCCCTTTACCGGTTTACCTTCTTTCAGGGAACCAGATGTTAAAACTTCATCAACAGTATCGAGTTTGAATTCTTTCTTGTCAGGAGAGTAAGATTTCAGGCAAAGCTTTGATAAATCTACAGTATTGGATGATAATGTTGCTATGGAAACCTCAAAGGTTTTGGTGTAGGTCGTTTTATCGCCAATGGATATAGACCCCTGGGATTGTTCAGTAGCATATACGGCAACATGACCAGGAGTAGAGGCGTTTGCGGCAAAGCAAAAACCGGCCAGAGCCAGAGATGCAATAATAGAAGAAACCTTCACATCAATTCCTTTTTTTCGGTTATTTGTCCGGATTACTGGATGTATGCAAGATACAGCCAACTCTCTGGTAATAATACAAAACTTAAACTAAACCGCGCGTAAAGGTACATTTGAGAATTGCATATACGTTAAAGTGACAAAATTTTGGCGGGTTCCCGCTTACAACCGTGAACAGCCTGAGGGAAAAAGAGCGTCTTAATCTCATGTTTTAACGCCCTGGTACTGAGAAATACGTAGGCTAATGTTACCGCCCGCATCTGGCCTGCAATATGGTCAGGATGGTGCATGATATTGGCGTTAATTTTAACCGGCGCCGCGGGATCTGCGCTGGTTAAACGCAATTCACCCCGAAGCATGGTTGCCAATGACCCCCTTCAGTAGCCCAACGTTGACCTGCACGAAGGAAGGTTTCGGTCAACGGACGGCGATAAGGGCGTCAAACTGGTTAGCCTTAGCGACTAAGGCAAAATGGTTAACGAGAATTTACATAACGATCTGCTTTATATCCGGATGAATCTCTTCAGGGGGATTGAGAAAGAAGATTTAGAAAAATTTATCGGTTTTTTCAAACGGATTGAACACTATTTGAGGCACATCGAACCGTAAGCCATCATTGTTTGTTTTGCCGGGTTGTTGTGGATGATGTTTCTTTTCGGTACCGCGGCAATGCTTCTCACGGTTATCTCCTGCCAGCAGGGAAGATCGCGGTGAAAATGGTTTAGAGCCTATCTCATTAGGCAAATTTTACTTGCCACGTTGGCCCTGGGCAGTGCTCGAAATCCTCACGTACTATGTGTACGCGCCGGTTTCTCCGCGCTGTCCGTGTCCACATTGACGGCGACAATAAATACCTACTGGGCCAGGCTCTTAGTTCCTCTCCTGCCATGAAGGCTTACTGTTGCGGTTGTGACGGTAACCGATACGCAGGTCATGAAAGCCTACGACCTGCGTATCCTGCCTGTGACTATTCAGTCTGGAGGCATATTGCTGTTGTGTTATTCAAATGAATAACTCACTGAAGCGCCCACGCCATAGTTGCGTCCCGGTGCAGGTTCGAAATAGCGCCCGTTACTTTCATTGACGATAACTGAACCAACATAGTGGCGATCAAAGAGATTATCCACCCGGCCGAAGACATCGAGTAACCAGTTACCATGGCTGAACTTATAACCGCTAGTCAGTGCGGTCACACTGTAACTCGGTGCCTGTTTGCTATTTTGATCATCGGTTTCAATGTTACTCATATAACGAATTTCAGCCCCGGCATACCATCCCAACGGGGGCGCATAACCCAGAGAGGCGTAGCCCATGTTGCGTGCGATGCCCGGCATGCGGCTGCCACGGTGAATAGAACTGTCTGCGGAGCAGGCACTGTCGCCGCATACGTTGTCGCGATAGGTGGCATCCAGCAATGTCCAGGCCATGCGTAAACGCCAGTCATAGGAAAATTGCTGATCAAACGATAATTCCAGTCCACGGCGACGTGTTTGTCCGGCGTTTTTATAACTGCTGCGCCCGTTACTGCTCTCATCCACCACGATCTCATTGCGGGTATTGGTCTGGAACAGGGCGGCGGTGAGCAGGCCATTTCCAACCCGCATTTTACTGCCGAGTTCAACCGTGTCGCTGGTGGCCGGTTCCAGGCCAAAATTGAGGCCTGTTTGGTCGTCAGAACGGTAAGACAGTTCGTTGATGGTGGGGGTTTCAAAACCACGACCTGCGGAGAGATAGACATTCCATGCATCAGTAATGGCATATTTCAGCGCTGCCGCTGGTAGCCAGCGATGATAACGTGCACTACCGCTGTCATCACCGTTACCTGCGACAATGTAATGATCGTTCGAGTCAAAGTTAACCGTACTGAAACGTACGCCGGCATCCAGCGTCAGTTGTGAGGTTAACTGCCATGACGTTTGCAGGTAGGGGTCGAGACTCCACATCAGGTTCCGTTCACTACGGCGCAGATCACCTTTGGTGCCAAGTTGGGTAACGCCATCCACAGTAGTGAAATTCTCATATCCTTTGCGTTGCTCGATCATGGTTTCATAATCAAGGCCGCCGGTAAGTGTCACGGGCACGGCACCCAGTTGATCGCGGTGCGTCCAGCGCGTGTCTATGCCCTGGTAATGTCGGGCTAAACTAATCACCCCACCCGGGTGTTGCGGGTTTTTCTGAGCGGCTACCGGGATCGATTGATATTGTGTGGTTTCTCGTTCACCGGCATAGGCCATAACACTAAGATCATCATTTTCGCTCATCTGCCTCTGATAGCGCAAACCTGCCTGCGTTTGTTTCACACTTTTACGCATATTGTACTGGTCAGCACGTGGCGACTGGGTGGGACGGGTGTGCCATTCATCATTTGTCAGGCCACCAGGATCTTGCGCATCAATATCAACGCTATTAAATAAAAAGGTGAGAGTACTCACATCATTGATTCTGACCCCCAATTTGGCATTACCCAGGTTTTTCTGCGTACTACTGTGGTCGCGATAGCCGTGAGTGGTAAAACGTGTAGCGGAAATAGCATAATTTACATCACCAGCATGGGTTCCGTCGCCAGTGGCGCCAGTGGCCTTCACCCCATAGCGCCAGGTGCCGAAGCTGCCATAATACATCCCCGCCTCAAGGGTAGGTGGCTGTGTTCCCGTTACCGTATCAACATTGACCACCCCACCAGACGAGTTGCCGTATAATGCGGAGAATGGACCACGCAAGACCTCCACCCGATCAACCGAACTGAGATCAATGTTCGATGTCTGTCCCTGACCATCAGGCATCGTGGCCGGAATACCGTCAACATACAGGCGCACGCCACGCACCCCATACATCGAACGAGAACCAAAGCCGCGTATGGACAGTTGCAGGTCCTGGGCGTAGTTCTGGCGGTTTTGAATTTGCAGGCCGGGAACACTCCCCAGACTTTCCGACAAATTCACTTGTGCTGTCGCCTGGCGCATATCATCACCATTAACTACACTTACCGCGGCTGGCGTGTCCAGTTCAGAGAGACCCGTGGGGGCCGCAGTCACCACCATGGATTGCGTATCCGTATCGGGGGCGGTGCCGGCGGCGGATGCCAGACCAGCAAGCCCAGGGAAAAATACAGGGAAAAGGAACCATGAGGTTGGCGCTTTTTTTATTCTGGATATGTTCATTCAGCGACACCCTATGTAACGGGTATTGGGGGATGTCATCGAAAACCAGAGGCTGTAGAAGGGGGGTGGGCAAAGCCCGGTTAAGTACATGGATAAATGTGTCAATACAGGCCAGTTCATGTTGCTCCTTAATATCTCGTCATATTCGCCATAGAATAAAACCGCCGATGTTTACTGCGGGAATTAACGTAGTTTTAACGGCAGTTATTATATATTGAAACAATGCACAGGGATGCATTTTTTCCTGATTCAACCCAGAGAAGGGCAGTTTCGGAGAAAAATTCAATATTTACATGGTGTTACATGTTTCTTACCCTGAGATCCGCTACGTTGACCGTGGTGTCAGCGGTGGCATTACATCTCTGCTGAACAGTTGTGCTGGTCGGTTTATGTTATCTGGCTACGTCAGCTGTTATTTCTTTACCGTTATCTGCGGGGTAAAAACATGTCCTGTGCGAAATAATTTCCTTAAATACATAAATTAAATCGTGTTTATTTATGGCGTACTTTTAGTTAAATTTAGTTTGCTAAAATGTAATGGCAAATATGATTCGTTTATCTACTCAACAGATTTCTTGTTGCAGAAGGACGGTAAGCATGGGCTCCCCGATGTATGCACGACGGTCCATGATTCTGGTGAGTGGCAAATCCGTCCGGCACTGATTTAAACACAGCGGGCGACGTCTCTACAGGACCATGGTTTTGAGGTGTTGCAATGAATCAGCAAGATGAAAGATGATGGGTATACACATTGAGAGATGAAAATGATTAACAAACTTACAAGTATTGTCATAGCTATTATTGCTGTTGCTATGCTTTACATGGGCGGGAAACTGTTGCTTATCGGTGGCTCACCGTTTTATGTCATTATGGCGCTTGGCTTATTAGCGACATCAATCGCATTGTTTATGAACAAGAAAATCGCACTCTCTATTTATGCGGTTTTAATGTGGATTGTGTTGTTCTGGATTGTTTATGAAGTTGGCTTCGATAAATGGCAATGGATCCCGCGCGGTGACATTATTGGTCTGATTGGTGTTTGGCTGGCTTTGCCGTGGGTCGTGCGGCCATTATATACGGTAAGTAATGTTAACAAACCGTGTCAATTTCATCCTTTTTTAGGCACGACAGTTTTAATTATTATCGCCATTGTTGTGGGACTGATGTTTTATGATCCCTATCCGCAAGCGGGGAATATTACCACCAAACGTCAGGCGGTTCAGGACGAGATACCTCACGCTGACTGGGTGGCATACGGCGGTACAACCAATGGATTACGGTTTTCAGATTTAAATCAAATCAATAAAGATAATGTTAGTCATCTCGATGTGGCCTGGATCTACCATACGGGCGATTTACGTGAAAACCAGGATGCGAGTGAATATACCTTCGAAGCGACGCCACTGAAGGTGAATAATACCCTCTATTTTTGCACCCCGCAAAATGAGGTTCATGCATTAACCCCGGAAACGGGTGTACTCAAATGGAAATACCAGCCGGCGAAAGATCGTTCTTATTTGCAACAGCACCAGACATGTCGTGGTGTTAGCTATTATGAAGCGAAGCCTGACGAGCCGGTGAATACCGCAACTCAGAATGCTGGGGCGCTGGTATCGCCGGATCAGGCAATTTGCCGCAAACGTATTTTTAATGCGACCACTAACGCAAAACTCATTGCTTTGGATGCCGATACGGGCAAACTTTGCGCCGATTTTGGCAATAACGGGGTGGTCGATTTACATGCAAATATGGGGACTACACGTTCTCACGTTTTGATGCAGACAGCCGCGCCTCTGGTGGCAGGGAACCTGGTTATCCTTGGTGGTTCGGTGATGGATAACGGCTATTTTTCGGGCAACCCTTCCGGCGTGATTCGTGCTTATGATGTTATCACTGGTCGTCTGGTCTGGAATTTTGATCCAGCAAACCCGGACAATACCCAGCCTATTGGCGAAGGACAGAACTATCCGCAGGATACGCCTGTCGCCTGGGGAACATTAAGTGCGGATATAAAAAATGGTCTGGTTTATGTCCCCTTTGGCAATGCATCGCCCGATGAAATTGGTACTCAACGCGATTATGCCAGCAATACCGAAAAATTCCGTGACACGCTGGTTGCACTGGATTTAAACACCGGGGCGTTTAAATGGCGTTTTCAGTCTTCATACCATGACCTGTGGGATCGTGATAATCCTTCTCAGCCTTCTTTACTGGATATTGATTATCAGGGACAGAAACAACCGGTTGTTATTTTACCGACGAAAACAGGCAATCTTTTTGTACTGAACCGCCTGACAGGACAACCTGTTTACCCGGTTAACCAGGTGGATGTTTCCACACAAGGTGGGGTTCCCGGAGAAAAATTCTCTGCGACGCAACCGGTGTCAAAACTGAATTTTATTCCTGAACCGCTGAGTGAAAAATCGATGTGGGGCCTTACGCCGTTTGATCAAATGGCCTGCCGTATCGAGTTTAAATCATTACGTTATGATGGAAACCCGTGGACGCCATCCACAGAATCTGGCGCTATTATATTCCCTGGCAATATTGGGGTATTTAACTGGGGTTCTGTAGCGATTGATCCACAACGTCAGATTCTGATTGCCTCCCCGGTGCGCTTAGCTTACAAGTACAACATGATCAAACGCACCCCCGAAACGGAAGATAAGCGTTTATTCACCAAAGATGGGCAACCCTACTGGAATGAGAACTTCGAAGGCGATTATGCGATTCACATTCAACAGTTTTCTTCCGATCTGGGTGTTCCGTGTATTGCACCACCCTGGGGGCGCATGGTTGGTGTTGATTTAACCACCGGGAAAACTGAATGGTTACGGCGTGTCGGTACCACGAAAAACCTGAAAACGACATTCTTACCTGGCCGTTTCCCTATTGGCTTCCCGATGGGGATGGTGGCGCATGGCGGACCGTTAGTGACCGCCGGTGATGTGGTATTCCATGGTGCGACGGCGGATAACTTCTTCCGTGCTTACGATATCAACAACGGGAAACTCCTGTGGCAGACTGAATTGCCTGCCGGCGGCCAGGCAACACCATCGACTTATCTTGGCGCGGATAACCAGCAGTATGTGATCATCGCTGCCGGTGGTCATGGATCGCTGGGCACCAAAGAAGGTGATGCAGTGATTGCTTATCGCCTGAAGAAATAGTCAATAAATGAGGGCGGGGGAGGCGAGTCTCTCCTCCGTTCCTGACAAGCATACCAGCCAGGTTATTTTCCTTCTTCTCTTTTGGCCATCAGGCCCAAAAACGCACCGTGCCTTACGGACATTTAATTTCTTGTGCTCACTGTTCAAAATAAAGACTGAACCGCCCCGGTTTTCCTGGCGAGTATTTTGTTTGAGTCATCAGGCTGCCATATCGCCAGCACGATGGGAAGCATAGTACGCCTGTTCTGCCTCTGCCGGGGGGACATAACCGATACGTTCCAGCAACCGACGATTGTTGAACCCGTCAATCCAGTCCAGCGTCGCCAACTCTTCGGAATCGGCACGCCTTTCACTGCCGGTGGAAAATAGCTGCCGGAACTGAGGCGATTCCAAAGCACGTACAGGTTGTTGCCGAGGCCGCGCTCGAACTGTTCGATCGATTCCCGATCGAACAGTTCGAGCCGCCGTTGGCCTTCACACGTTGATACGCTTCCCACACCCACTTCTTGGAAATCTCGAACGGCTTCGTCATGCCCATCGGCTCCTCCTGCTTGCGCAGTTGACCCATGACCATGACCGGATGACGCGGCCCCTTCGCCCCATCGCCATTACAGCGACTTCATCACTACTACGAGCCGCTCCGTCCCTTGGTGGCGCATCGGTACTGTCGGCCTTGCCTTTTGGGCTTGCGCCTTTCCCTTGCCATCGCCACCGAAGGTTCCCGCAGTTCAACGCAAGAGCCTGAATCCGGATCACGCAGCCTCTACGCCGGACACCGCCTGGCCCATCAGCAGGCACCTGCCAGGCTGATCCCGGAGCAACATCACTCCCCGGTTTCGATGTCATCT
>JAATFO010000152.1 GCA_015655145.1 Enterobacterales bacterium
TTATATTCGTCATATCCTGTCGCTTGCCGTTAACACCAATGATTTAGAGCCTGGCCCAGTAGGTATTATTGTCGCCGTCAATGTGGACATGGACAGCGCGAAGAAAACGGAGCGCACACGTAGTACGTGAGGATTTCGAGTACTGCCCGGGGCCAAAGTGGCGAGTAAAATCTGCCTGATGGGCCAGACTCTTAGTGTGTAAACAGCTCATTGATTCTTGCCCGTTTGTCACATTCTCACTGACATTTTCCCGAAAGCGCAAAGCTGCATTAGACCGTATCATGATTGACTTGTCAGCCATCAGGTCGGGAGTCAGGCTCAGCATGACTGATGCTGCGGATGTTAGTATTGCTCTGGGTGATTTCTGACTGGTGAAATAGATGTCGAGGTAAGTCGTCGGGCGAGGGCGGGTATAAACCGACGATATGTTGGTGTAATTCCCGGGTTTGTGACGCCGAAAGCCAGCTTCGTAGCACCACCACACAGAAGAGCATCACATAGAGTCATGCGATTCTACTGTTTTTTTAGCTTACTCTGATCCGTCCCCATTTCCCTTAGACTATAAATGCTATTTTTACAGCAAGAAAAGTACTAAACATTGATCGTTAAAATAGATCGATAGTATGATTTTAATCATTAAAATCGATCCGTTAAGAGTTAATAAAGCATGAGCAGGCGAACGACATGGATATTGGTCTTGATTTTTTGCATGGTGTTTTGGGGAATCGTGTTATGGATGAGCATTTAGAGGAAAGCATGGAGGTGCTGGAGATTTTAGCTGGATGGGACTTGAGTGATGAGCAGCGCCATTTCATTGAGCTTTTTTTCGGCCCCAGGGCGAATCCTGAAGATTGATCTCGGAGGTGTTTGAGAATCCGGGCAAAATAAGCCAGTCTTAACTAAATAAGTGCTTAACAACGCTGGCTGCTTGTGGGTATACCTTATCTTAACCAAAATCACGCGTTCCCTACGCTCGGGACAATGAGACCCATTGATGAGGCGATGAGTGCTGCGGTCTCAATGGAGATGATCGCCCCTTTCGCCTTGTTTCTCATGGGGTTGAAGTAAACACCGGTTGAGGTTGAGAAATCAACGCCGAGCAGTGTGCATTGATCGAACTGCGAATGTACCAGGCTGCACTCATCGAAATCAGACCTGGTCAGGTTTACATTGAGGAATGTCGATTCATTGATGGCACAGCGTACGAACGTTGTACGGCGCAGGTCGACAGCCGCGAACGACTGATAGCGCATATTGCAATCCGATAACTTTAGCACCGGATTAGCCGCCAGTTCGACCCAGGCTGTTCCGATGAGTTTACATCCCCTAAACTCGACGCCTCTGAATGCCGCGCCCCGGGGACGAAGGTTCGAGAGGTCGCAGTTATCAAAGACGCAGTCCTCCAAAATGGCGCCGATCCACGTCGTGTCCTTCAGGTTCGCACGGTGAAAAGTACATCCACGGAATTCTTTACCGGACATATTTACGCCTGTCAGGTCAATTCCTTCAAATGTTTCGTCCTCGAAGCTGGAAGAACGCTCTATATGCTGACGAAGTTGCTCTCCGGTCATTTATATTATTTTCCTTCTTCTCGATGAACATTGCATACCACCTAACCCGCATCATTGATGCGATACCAGCGGATCTGCGCTTTCCAGGCCGTCTTCCTGGGATGTGACAACGCCTGAAACTATTTTATCTGGACGCTGTTTCGGGGGGCTTACCGGGTTACCAGACTATGGGGTGGCTGCATTTATGTTCCCGTCCGCTCTAACTGACGCGAAAATGATAGCCGGTTTAATGCTGGGGTAATGACTCGTCCAGTATTGGCAAGCCTGTTTGACAGGGTTTCACCATGTTAAAATTATGTGAAAAAAGCAGCCAAAATTGGCTGCTTTATAGAGGGAATTTTGGTCGGCACGAGAGGATTTGAACCTCCGACCCCTGACACCCCATGACAGTGCGCTACCAGGCTGCGCTACGTGCCGATATGTGGACGCCTATACTACCGTTTATCTGCCCGATTGCAAGACGTCTGTATGCTAACTGCTTTATTAATAATCAGTTAGCGATGAAACGTTTTTCTTCTGTCAGGACTTGCAGTAATAATGCCAGCTGTGGTTTGTGATCTTTCAATCGGTTACCGTTACTGTCATAGGCTCTGTAACTGCCATTGTTATTCAGTTCCAGGGTGATTTGTGGTGTGGTTATCACTAACTGATGTTCATCGCTACTGGTCACCCAGTTATGGCGACGTGGGGCAGTGAACAGATCCTCTCCCTGCGAATAGTCGCTGGCAGCCGTAGTTACATGCAGTAAACGCTGCATCAATGTTGTCATGATATCTTGATGATCAGTTAATTTATTGACAACCTGAGCTGGTGTATTTGGCCAGTGCACGACTAATGGTACGTGTAATGCTGCACGGTTTTTGTTGTCATCATTATCGCCACCCAGCGCCACGGCATGTTGTGCGGTGATCACCACCACTGTATTGTCGAGCAGATTTTTGCTTTTCAGGGTATCGAGCACGGTCTGAATTTGCTGGTCGATAATACTGGCGTTACGGTTATAACGACGCGTGAAGGTATTACTATTTTCCTCTACCTTATCGCTCAGTCCATCGTAAGAGATATAAGAGAACCAGGGCGTACTGTTTGGCTGCTGGCTATCCAGCCAGTATTGCCACTGTGTCGTTGTTTGTGCATTTGGCTGATGGCTGGAAACGGGCAGGGAAAAATCGGCCAGTAACGCCTGGCGGTAAAGCGGCGAACGAAAACCATCGGAAGAAAATAAACCAAACTGGTAGCCTTGCTGACTGAGCGCATTGATTAACACTGAGGGAACACGAGCAGACAGTATGCCGTCCATATAGCTTGGTGAAATACCGTAGAACAGGCCAAATAAGCCGCTGTCGCTATTTTTTCCGGCGCTAAAATGCTGGTTGAAACGAACATTGCTGGCGGCAAATCGAGACAGATTGGGTAATGCCTGGGTAAAGGTCGCCTCGTTCATCCCGTCAAGAGTAATCAGCAACAGATTTTGTCGTCCCCCTTTGTCGCGAAAGGTGATATCACTGAGCGGATAAGCAACCGTCACCGCCTCAGGATCCCCTTGTTGCACCAGGCGACGCTGATACTCCTGGGCGTCCAGCAGACCGTGTTTTTCCAGAAAACGACGGGCGGTCATCGGGTAGGACAACGGCAGATTTGAGCGTTGCATGGTGATAGGGCGATAAAAATTGGCATCAGCCCAGATATACATCAGATGGCTGGTGATAAATGCACTAATAAACAACGCCACCAGTGGTTTACCAAAATGTCGGCGATTCAGACTACGCAGCTTTTGCCAGCTCCAGGTCGCAAATAGCATCTCCACAAGGAAAATCGCCGGGACACTGATGAACATCAGTTGCCAGTCACGCGCCATTTCGCTCTGTTCAGGGTTGATGACCAGTTCCCACACCACCGGATTGAGGTGTAAGTGAAAACGGTTAAATACCGCACTGTCTACCAGGATGAGCGTCAGTCCGCCAGTGGCAATGATGGCGGACAGGAACCGGAGTAGCCGCTGAGACATAACGACAAATGTCAGCGGGAAGATAATCAGTAAGTAGACGGCAAAGGCAATAAAGCTAAAATGACCAATCCAACTGGTGTAGGCATAAATTCGCCCAGCCAGTGAGGCAGGCCAGTCCGCAACTAACAGATAGCGGCTGCCGAGGATCAACGCAACGATGATATTAAACAACGCAAACCAGTGCCCCCAGCTAATCATCTGGGAAATTTTTTCACGATAGCGCTGCGGGTTGGTTACCATATTTTGAAGTCAAATCATCACATTAATGGGCTTTATCTTCGCGGATAGATGCCTGTAGCGCCTCTGCGAAGGAACGAGCCAGCGAGCGGCGTTGTGCCGGTGCAATGCTGGTATTAATTAAGTTAGTGATCATATTTCCCAGGACCATCAGGGAAAGATCGGTGGGCGTTCGATTCTTTTCCAGCACCTGGACCAGTTCTGCGAGGAGTTGTTCCACGCGTTCGTCACTGTAACGAGATGATTGTGGCATAACGTTGAATTATTACCGTCTTAAAAGGCGGTATCTTAGCGTAAGAATGCGATTTTTTCCGCATTTTTATCGTAAGTGTTGTGTTAATGCGTTCACCATGTTGAAAGCTGGCGCGTGCGGTGTTTGAATACGCGCCTGAGTTTAAAGGAGAGTCTACCATGAGTCTGGATATCGACCAGATCGCCCTTCATCAGTTAATCAAACGTGATGAACAGACACTGGAACTGGTATTACGTGAATCATTGTTACCCGCCAATGCGCCGGTGGTAGCGATGATGGAAGAGTTACATCGCGTTTACAGCGTTAAAAGCAAAGCGTATGGCCTGTTCAATGAAGACAGTGAACTGGCCGATGCTCTGCGGCATTGCCGTAAGGGCGACGATGATTTTTTAGCCTTCAGTCGCGCTGCAACCGGACGTTTGCGCGATGAACTGGCGAAATATCCCTTTGCTGAAGGCGGCATTGTTCTTTTTTGCCATTATCGTTACCTTGCTGTCGACTATTTGCTGGTGGCGGTGTTAAGCAGCCAGAGCAGTATGCGCGTTAATGAAGAGCTGGACATTCGTACCACCCATTATCTGGATATCAATCACGCGGATATTGTCGCCCGCATCGATCTGACCGAGTGGGAAACGAATCCTCAATCGACCCGCTATCTGACCTTCCTGCGTGGTCGTATCGGACGTAAGGTCGCTGATTTTTTCATGGATTTCCTCGGCGCCAGCGTTGGCCTGGACACCAAAGCACAGAACCGCAGTTTGTTGCAGGCCGTGGACGATTACTGCGCTGAGTCCAGTCTTGATAAAAATGAGCGGCAAAACTATCGCCAACAAGTGTATAGCTACTGTAATGAGCAGTTGCAAGCGGGCGAAGAGATTGCGCTGGATGATCTTTCACATGAATTGCCGCCATTAGGCGAGAAAAACTTCCAGACTTTTACCCAGGAACAGGGATATGAACTGGAAGCGCAGTTTCCGGCGGATCGCAGTACTCTGCGGCAACTCACGAAGTTTGCTGGTAGTGGCGGCGGTCTGACGATTAATTTTGATGCGATGCTGTTAGGTGAGCGCATTTTTTGGGATCCAGCCACGGATACGTTGACGATTAAAGGCACGCCGCCGAATCTTCGCGATCAATTACAGCGACGAACTGGCGGGCAGTAACGCGGGTTGCATCAAGTGTAAGACAAAAAAATGCCGCTGAAATCAGCGGCGTTTTTTTCAACTCAGCGGCGATTAAACGCGGATGAAGTCGAGGTGGTTCAGCTTTGGTTTGAACGGATGGCGCTGTACGGCCTGTACTTTTACTTTGGTTTCTTTACCGTCGATAACCAACGTCAGCACATCACTGTAGAATTCAGGTTTAACCTGCATATTCATCACAGAATCGTGATCCAGTTCGATAGACACAGCGGGTTCTTTTCCACCATAAATGATAGCTGGAAATTTATTCGCTATGCGCAGGCGGCGGCTCGCACCCTTACCCTGCTCTTTACGTTCTACTGCATTAATAGTGAACATTGTTAATTCTCTTCAATAAATGATCCTGCCACAGGCGACCCAGCAACAGGTAGGATTGTTCAGCTTTTACATAAGCAAAAGCGGGCGGCATTATAGCGATGTTTGCTGGCTGGGGCAAATATAACTACCAGAACCGGAATAGGTTAACCGGGCTGATGTGGCTCAGTGCAACATATTGGCGCGCCGAAATCGCCCCTGATAATCGAATAATTTTTCACGCACTTGCCAGAACGGTCCACGCTGACGGGCGATGACAAAATCGGGATGGCGCAATAGTGGCTGTAAAGCGATAACATCCGCCGCCGTTTGCCAGTGGAGCGGCACGCCGGGCGCACGTTGATGCTGGCGCATAAATAATTGCTCAAAGGCTTTGCGTTGCGTTGCGGTTTGCAGTCGGAAACGTTCGCTGACATCGGCGCCATCTTCATCAAAGTAAGTGATTTTCAACCATTCGCCTTTATCGTCGTGCCCGACCGTGAGCAGCATGCCCGCGCACCGTAATACCAGCGCCCCTTTCAATTTCAGTGCGGCTTTTAGCATATCATCGGGGTCGACCAATATTGCTGCGCACTGATGGCAACGACGGGCGGCAATATCATTTTCCGCATGGCAGTGTGGGCAATTTTTAAAACGAAAGCGAAAGTCGCATTGTTCGCGCTGGCCATCATCATCTTCCACCCCCCCCTGACAACGGCGGCCAAAGTGTTCAATCAGTGTGCCATCCTGCGTGGCCTTGCCCCAAAAGGTGTT
The DNA here is from genome assembly GCA_015655145.1 of Enterobacterales bacterium. Taxonomy (GTDB): domain Bacteria; phylum Pseudomonadota; class Gammaproteobacteria; order Enterobacterales; family Enterobacteriaceae; genus JAATFO01. The sequence goes on from JAATFO010000152.1 coordinate 6,340, forward strand.
GGCGAAGCCACAAGACGGGCAAAAGACCTGAACCGGCTGGTTATCGCTTTGTCCGCGCGGCGTGCCCACTTCCGGGGTAAATATATCATGGGGATTACCCGCATAATCCAGAATCAGGCAATCGGTTTTGCCTGGGTAGAGGCGTAACCCGCGTCCGACAATCTGCTGATAAAGACTCACCGATTCGGTCGGGCGCAAAATCGCGATCAAATCAACATGTGGCGCATCGAAACCGGTGGTCAGCACCGCCACATTCACCATGAATTTCAGTTGTTGTTGTTTAAAAGCGGTAATGAGCGTATCTCGCTCGGCACCCGGCGTGTCAGCACTGATCAGTGCTTTTCCTGGCGGCAACAGTGAAAAGATTTCTTTTGCATGCTCGACTGTGGCGGCGAAGATCATTACGCCCAGTCGATCCTGCGAAAATTCAACAATCTGCTGAATAATGTGCGGGGTGATCCGTTGTTGTTGTTTCAGCGCCCGATTGATCGCCGTTTCGCTGAAAAGGCCATTTGCCTGTGCAGTTAACTGGCTGAAATCATAGTGCACTATGGGCATATCAAGGCGCTTGGGCTCGACCAGAAAACCGTGTTTTATCATGTAGCGTAAGGGGAGTTCATAGATACAGTCACGAAACAACGCCTGCTCATTGCCGCGTACCATTCCGTGATAATGGAACTGATAAATCCAGCCCTTGCCGAGACGATAAGGTGTGGCGGTCAGGCCAAGCAGGCATAAATGCGGATTATGCTGGTGTAAATGATGAATGATTTGCTGATACTGGCTGTCATCGACATCACTGATGCGGTGGCATTCATCGACGATTAACAACGAAAACGGCTGGTCAAATTGTTGAAGGTTGCGGGCGACGGATTGCACACTGCCGAATATCACCTTGCTCTGGCTCTCTTTGCGTTGCAAACCCGCCGCAAATATATCCGCCTGCAGTCCATAAGCCAGATATTTGCTGTGATTCTGCGCCACCAATTCCCGGACATGGGCCAGTACCAGAACGCGGCCGCGCGCCAGGCGGGCCAGTTCGGCAATCACCAGGCTTTTACCCGCCCCGGTAGGCAGCACAATCACCGCCGGCTGTGACGAATGACGGAAGTGGTTGAGTGCGGCATCAACGGCTTCTTGCTGATAAGGGCGTAAAGTAAACGGCATAAATCATAACAAGTCTGGAAAACAGTACGCATTATGCCATGAAAATGCGGCTGTGGGGTGAACGTTGCTGTTCGCTTCCTTCAACACTCGCTATACTGGGTTTTCATTTTTATACCCGTGATCTTTCATGTTGCCGATGCGTTGCTGGCGCGCGTTTGTTCAGCCGTGCTGATAACGCTGGGGGATTCGTTCACGTGTCGCTGTCAGGCAACGCGAAATGTACCGGGTATATCGCGTGCATCAGCGCCGATTGCTTCCATTTTCTTGTATTCAGACAGGCATAACAGACGTCATGCGACTTGATAAATTTTTATCCCAACAACTTGAAATTAGCCGGGCGATAGCCCTGCGTGAATTACGTGCCAGGCATGTGACTGTCGACGGTGAAATTATCCGCGATGGGGCGTTTAAACTTTTACCCGCCCATCAAATTGAACATGAAGGCACCGTGTTGCCCCAGCAATTGGGGCCGCGTTATTTCATGTTAAATAAACCGGTCGGCTATGTTTGTTCAACCGATGACCCCGACCATCCCACCGTGCTGTATTTCCTTGCAGAACCGGTGGCGTATAAACTGCATGCCGCAGGTCGGCTGGATATTGATACCACCGGGCTGGTGCTGATGACCGATGATGGGCAGTGGTCTCATCGTATTACATCCCCGCGGCACCATTGCGAAAAAACCTACCTTGTGACACTAACGACGCTCCCTGATGATGATACTGCCGAGAAATTTGCCCGTGGGATCCAACTGAAGGGCGAAAAGTCACTGACCAGACCCGCCCAACTGACGGTGGTGGAGGGATGCCAGGTACGTCTGACGATCAGTGAAGGACGCTATCATCAGGTTAAACGCATGTTTGCCGCCCTGGGTAACCATGTGGTGGCGCTGCATCGCGAACGGATTGGCGATATTCTGCTGGATAATACGCTCGAACCCGGTGAATACCGGCCCCTGACCGCAGAAGAGATCGCCAGCGTGGGTGTGCCAGGCTAATCTTTCGATATAACAATATTCTCCCTGATTGATTTCACGTTGCCGCGAGACGGCAAGTAAATCACCTGGCGCTTATATCGGCCAGGTGAGGCGGATCAGTGAACGCAGTCAATGTTGTTGCGGCGTGAAGTACAAAGAGAATAAACAATTTACCGGAAACGGTTATTAAGGAGTAGTGGCGTGGTTAAGGATAAAAACTCATCTGTGGGTCTGGTGATTATTCTCGGTTTGCTGGCGATGCTTATGCCGTTATCGATCGATATGTATTTGCCAGCCATGCCGCAGATTGCGAAACAATTCAGCGTTTCCGCCGGCAGTGTGCAGATGACGCTCAGTAGCTATATTTTGGGTTTCGCACTGGGTCAATTGTTCTATGGGCCACTGGCTGACAGCTTTGGCCGAAAACCGGTGATTACCCTCGGAACGCTGGCGTTTGCTTTGGCGGCAGCGGCTTGCGCACTGGCGCAAAATATTGAACAACTTATTAATATGCGTTTTTTGCATGGACTGTCGGCGGCGGCGGCCAGTGTGGTGATCAACGCATTAATGCATGATACTTACTCGAAAGCGGCTTTTTCGCGCATGATGTCATTTGTCATGCTGGTGACCACGATTGCCCCGTTACTGGCGCCCATCATTGGCGGCTGGTTACTGGTGTTTTGGGACTGGCATGCGATTTTCTGGACGCTCTCTTTGGCGGCGATTTTAGTCACTATTTTAGTGGTGACGCAAATCCGTGAAACCCTGCCGCGTGGTCAACGGCAAAAGTTTCGGCTACGGACCACGTTAGCGAATTTCCTCTCCCTGTGTCGGCATAAGCGCGCCTTCAGTTATATGCTGGCCAGCGGCTTCTCATTTGCCGGTATGTTTTCTTTTCTTAACGCCGGACCGTTTGTTTACATCGAACTTAACCATATTTCGCCGCAACACTTTGGGTATTACTTTGCGCTGAATGTGGTGTTTCTGTTTATCATGACGCTGATTAACAGCCGTTTAGTGCCCCGGTTTGGTCCGCTTGCGATGTTTCGTTTTGGCTTGCTGGTGCAATTTACCATGGGGATCTGGTTGCTGATTGTCAGCGTATTCGGCCTGGGTTTTTTACCGCTGGTATTCGGTGTGGCACTGTTTATTGGCTGTATCTCCATGGTGTCGTCCAATGCAATGTCGGTGATCCTTGATGAGTTCCCTCATATAGCGGGTACGGCGTCTTCACTGGCAGGCATGCTGCGTTTTGGCGTAGGGGCATTAGTGGGAGCATTGCTGGCACTGGCTAATTTTTCCAGTGCGTGGCCGATGGTATGGTCAATTGCGCTCTGTGCGACGATTTCACTGCTGCTGTTTTTTTATGCGGCACGTGCCCATAATCGGGTTCGTTAAACTCGCGCCTCTTTGCCGCCCGGTCGTGCGGAGAGGTGATGCTTGTCCACCATGTTGCTGGTCTTTTTGACTTTCAGTGTGATTTGTTGGTGTCATGTGAAAATTTTTGCATAAAAAAGTAACTGAATTGAAGCAAAAGTGGTTGTTATCCTCGCATGAACGCGGTACATATAACGTTAAAATGAGAGCAAAATCTCAAAAATAACGTTGTAAACATGAAATATTTTAAAATGCGATAACCCACATTGACATCATCTGTTTCCAGTGGTTGGGAAAATCAGCAGATGGACGTTGACCTACGGTTGTCGTGGATTAAATGCGCTTATTGTGCTGGGGATTGGACTTGAATACGTTACAACTGTCAGTGGTACATCGTTTGCCACAACATTATCGTTGGTCAGGTGGGTTGACGGGCGGTTCGATTGAGCCGCATGCGTTGCATAGCCTGAGCGATGAAGGTGACCTGGTCGGTCTGAAACTGCTCAGTCATGAGGGCAAGTTGGCATGGGATGTCATGGATACCCTTAAAGCTGCCCTGGCGGATATTCAGGTTGAATGCTCAGTAGTCGAATGGGAAGGAGAACCTTGCTTGTTTGTCCACTGTAATGATGAATGTGCCGCTACCTGCCGCCTGAAGAACCAGGGCGTCGCTATTGCTGAGAGCGTTTCCGCTTTCACTCCGCGCTGAAACGTAACTCACATCAGAAAATCAGTTGATGTTTGGTGTCAGTAATTGTCGAGTGTACGGTTGTTGCGGTGCAGTAAAAATTTGCTCACAATCGCCTTGTTCCACCACTTCCCCCTGATGCAGTACCACTAACTGATGGCACAATGAACGTACCACTTGCAAATCATGACTGATGAACACATAGGCGAGCCGATGCTGTTGCTGAAGTGTTTTCAGCAAACTTAGAATTTGCTTTTGCACTGAACGATCCAATGATGAGGTCGGCTCATCAAGAATAATTAACTCCGGTTGCAGGATTAACGCTCTGGCGATAGCGATGCGTTGGCGTTGTCCACCCGAGAACTCAGCAGGATAGCGATAACGCGTTTCAGGATCGAGCCCAACTTCCTGCATGGCGTTGATGACCTGTTCTTCTCGTTGTTTTTCAGACAATGCCGGCCGGTGTACCTGTAATCCTTCGGCAATGATTTGCACGATATTTAAACGTGGATTAAGTGAAGAGTTAGGATCCTGAAAAACCACTTGTATACGAGGCCGCACCGGCAACATCTGTTTGCGGTTAAAGGTGTGTAAGGGTTGTTCATCAAACCAGATGTCGCCTTGTGATGACAGCAGACGTAATAGCGCCAGACCCGCAGTGCTTTTCCCTGAGCCAGACTCGCCCACCAGACCAAGGCTTTCTCCCGGATGCAATAAAAAACTCAGGTTTTTTAATGCATGGTGGTAACCCACGGTACGTTTCATCAGGCCGCGTTTGATCGGGAAAGAGACCTGCAGGTTACTGACGCGCAATAATGGGGGCTGGTTGAGATCAGCCAGCGACGGGCGACCATCAGGTTCGGCATCGAGCAATTGTCGCGTATACGCCTCGCTGGGCGCGCTGAACAACCGTGCTGTGCTATTTTGTTCCACTACCTGGCCATTATTCATGACAGTCACGTTATCGGCCAACTGACGCACAATGTTCAGGTTATGGGTGATAAACAGTAATCCCATGTTCAGTTCTTGTTTCAGTTCTTTTAACAGCAGCAGGATTTGGGCCTGCACCGTGACATCCAACGCGGTAGTGGGCTCATCGGCGATCAACAGCGCCGGTTGCGTTAGTAGGGCCATGGCAATCATCACCCGCTGGCGCTCGCCGCCAGATAACTGGTGAGGGAAATCATTCAGCCGACTTTTTGCCTGACGAATGCCAACCCGATCCAGACAGTTTAGTAACTCGGCGCGGGCAGCTTCACGGCGCATGCCGCGATGCAACGACAAGACTTCATATAACTGTTTTTCGATGGTATGCAATGGATTGAGCGATACCATGGGTTCCTGAAAAATCATGGCAATGCGATCGCCGCGCAAACGCTGCAATACGGATTCATCCGCGTTCAGTATGCTCTGACCGGCAAACTGAATATCGCCCTGCGGATAGACCACTGGCGGTGAAGGCAGCAAACGCATCACCGACAACGCCGTGACGCTTTTCCCTGAGCCGGACTCACCCACCAGGGCCATGGTTTCACCGGCATTCACTGACAGTGACAAATTATCGACCACACGCCGTTCAACATTGTCCTGGCGGAAAGCAATGCTGAGTTGGTGGATATGAAGCAAGGGCGACGTCATCTTAATATACCTTTGCGGGATCGAAAGCGTCACGAACCGCTTCGCCAATAAAAATGAGCAGCGACAATAAAATCGCCAGTGAAAAGAATCCGGCCAGACCAAGCCACGGTGCCTGCAAATTATTTTTTCCCTGCAGTAATAACTCACCCAGTGAGGGCGAGCCAAGCGGTAAGCCAAATCCCAGAAAATCGAGAGAAGTCAGGGTGGTAATCGAGCCGCAAAGAATAAAGGGCAAATAGGTCAGTGTGGCGACCATGGCATTTGGCAGCATATGACGCAACATGATGCGGCTGTCACTCACACCGAGTGCCTGTGCAGCGCGAATATAATCAAAATTGCGCGTGCGTAAAAATTCAGCACGTACCACACCGACCAGACTCATCCAGCCAAAGACGACGGTAATCAGCAATAGCCACCAGAAACCGGGTTGCACCACACTGGAGAGCAAGATAATCAAAAACAGGGTAGGCATGCCCGACCAGACCTCAATAAAACGTTGCCCCCAGAGATCGGCTTTGCCGCCAAAATAACCCTGACTCGCCCCCACAATCACACCGATAACGCTGGACGTCACCGTGAGCATCAGGCCGAACAGCAGTGAGATGCGCGATCCATACAGAATACGTGCCAATACATCCCCACCATTGGCATCTGTGCCCAGCCAGTTCTGCCATGAAGGTGGTGAAGGGAAAGGAACCTGTGTGGCGTAATTGATGGTATTGTCACCAAAACGGATCGGCGCCCACAGCGCCCAGCCATTTTGTTCCAGCCGGCTTTTCAGCCATGGATCCTGATAATCCGCCGAGGTAGCAAACGGACCGCCGAAATCACGTTCGGTGTAATCAAACAGTAGCGGCACATACCAACGCGCCTGATAATGCGCCACCAGCGGTTTGTTATTGGCCAGCAGTTCGGCGCACAGACACAGGACAAACAGCACGGTAAAAATCCATAATGACCCGTAACCCCGGCGGTTATGTTTAAAACGGCGCCAGCGCGCCTGGTTAACTGGATTTAACCCCTTCATTAGCGTCCCTCGAAGTCAATGCGTGGATCGACCAGTGTGTAGGTGACATCACTGAGAATGTTCAATAGCAGGCCAATCAGCGTAAAGATATACAGCGTGCCAAACATTACCGGGTAATCGCGCTGGATGGTTGCATCGTAGCCCAGCAGACCGAGTCCGTTGAGAGAAAACATCACTTCAATCAACAAAGAA